>SLCC01000027.1 GCA_007126035.1 Gemmatimonadota bacterium | reverse complement strand
TGGCGGCCGCGCAGGGGGGCTCGCCTTCGGCTCGCAGGGGGCGGGCTGACGCCCGCAGGGGCCTGCCCGCCGCGGCGGAGATGGACCCGGCTTCGGCTCAGCGATCCGGATCAGCTGACCCAGCGGATGAGTCGTAGTAGGTCCATGCGAATGTCCCGAAGGCGCCGAATCCCTTCGTGGAAACGGTCGTGGCCTATTCCGCCGGCCTGCTGAAGCCCACGGAGTAAGTGCTCGCACTCTCCCGCGGACCGTAGCGCGTAGCGGAAAAACCGCCGCTTGTCGCCCCTACTGAGTTCTCCGAACGCTTCTCCCAGGTTAGCCAGCACCGAAGCCGCCGCCTCCTGGAGGTGCGACATCACCGCTGCGTGCCGCCGCCCGGTAGCAAGCTCCAACCGGCCCACATAGGCAACGAATTCCCCAGCCATGCGGGTCACTCGCGCGACACCGTCCGCCGTGCGATACCTCCTCGAAGTAGCCATGCCCACAGTCTCCGTTCTCCACGGGGGCACCGCCATGGCAGATTGAGACACGCCCGCACCTCCCCGTGCCGCCAGCCCCACCCCGCCTGCGACCACCAGCCAGCCTCGCCCCCTGTCCCGCCCCCGCGGGACCCACTGGGTGCCGCCAGGCACCCCCACTGCGAGGCCACAAGCCTCGCCCCCTGTCCCGCCCCCGCGGGACCCACTGGGTGCCGCCAGGCACCCCCTCCTGTGGAGCCGGAGGCTCCACCCACCTGGTCGCCGCAGGCGACCCCTCCTGCGCCGCTCCGCGGCGGCCCATGGCTCGTATCTTGCGCCTGACAACCCTGTAATACCGAGCAGAAACAAGCTCAAGTGCGGAAAACAACTACACCACGAATACGAGCCATGGCCGACTCCATCCTGGTCGTCGACGATGATCCCGATTCGCTGGACATCGTGCGAACGTTCCTCGAGTCCCGTGGCTATGACGTGGCGACGGCTACTGACGGGAAGGCGGGGCTGGCGAGGCTGGAAGAGGTTCGGCCGGCCCTCGTCCTGCTCGATGTGATGATGCCCGGCATGGACGGTTGGGAAGTGGCCCGCGTCATCAAGAACCACCCTGACTTCACTGACACCAGGGTGGTAATGCTCACCGCGCGTAGCGGGTTCAGCGACAAGCAGGAGGGCCTGCGTGCCGGCGCCGACGACTATATCGTGAAGCCTATCCGGCTGGACGAGCTGGCGACCCGGGTGGAGAAGAACCTCGAGGCTCGTACGAGCAGCACGTGAAGATCATAGCCTGCGTCGCGGACCCGACGTTGCGGGCGCGCGTTGACGGCGTTGCGCAGCGGTTGAAGGCCGAGCTGATCCACGTCTCCACGGCCAGTGGCCCCGACTTCAGGAGCAACGGCGCCGGCGGGGCCGACGTGCTTCTGATCGAGATGCCGGGCGACCGGAACCTGGACCGTATCGTCGACGAGGCGGAACGGCTGGGCGCTGCCCTCCTGGTCGCCTGCCATTGCATGGAAGACTGCGATGCCAGCGGCCTGGCCGAGGCCCACGACTGGTTCCTGATGCCGGCGGACGAGCAGGAGCTGGAGGCCCGGCTCGGCAGTGCCAGGCGGCGCTCTGTCAGGGAGGCGCTCCACCGCAACCGTCGTGACGCCGCCGAGCTGCTCCGCTACGAGGAGCTGCTCCACGACCGCCTCACCGGCTTCCCCACCCTGCCGGTCATGATGGAGCAGGCCAGGGAGCTGCTGGAGACCAGGGGCGAGCTCACGATCCTGTACATCCAGTTCGTCTGGTACGAGAAGATCGAGGAGATATACGGCTGGCAGAAGCTGGACGACGTCCTGGAGTCCACCGCCAACGGCGTCAGCGAGTTCTACCGTCGCCATCATCCCGACTCCAAGAGCCTGATGATGGTGAGCCATATCGGCGACGACGACTTCATCCTGATCACCGAGCGGCCCCAGGGGCCTGGCCTGGCGCAACCGGAGAAGGCGCTGAAGGAGCTGACCCAGGCCCTGGAATCCTTCCTCCGGGACCGTCTCGAAACCGACCACTCGGAGGACATTGCCTCCCTCTGCGGTATCTACGTGGGCGCCGCCACCATCTTCCGCAACCCCAAGATCCGGGTTGAGCGCCTGATCTACCGTGGGATCCGGGAGGCCTCGCAGGCGGCACGCGGGGCCAAGGAGTGGGAGCGGAGTCGCAAGATCGCTGACCTGAAGACGCTGCTCCGGGAAGGGGCCGTCTTCATGGAGTACCACCCCATCATCATCACGGACACCGAGGAGATCTACGGGTACGAGGCGCTGGCCCGCGGCCGGCGCAGCGGGCTCCGGTCGCCGGAAGTCCTCCTCGAGGTGGCGGCTGAGGCCAACCTTTTATGGGAACTGTCGCGGCTCTTGCGCAAGCGGGCGGTGGAAGGGATCAAGGACGAGCTCGAGCAGGGCCAGCACCTCTTCCTCAACGTGGACCCGCACGACTTCAACGACCCGGAGTTCCGGGACCTGTCGCCCGAGGCGCTGGGCATCGATGACCCTGACCGCATAGTCCTCGAGATAACCGAGCGGACCGCCATCAGAGACTATCCCCAGTTCCAGGAGTACCTCAAGGTGTTCCGGGGCCGGGGCTTCCGCTTCGCCGTGGACGATGCGGGCAGCGGCTACGCCGGGCTGGGCTCCATCGCCAACCTCGAGCCCGACTACATCAAGCTGGACATCTCGCTTATTTCCAGCATAGACACCAATTTCCTCAAGCAGAACCTGGTCGAGACCCTGGTCGGGTTCGCCGAGAACCATGGCGCCATGGTGATCGCCGAGGGGGTCGAGCGGCGCGAGGAGTTCGAAACCATCAAGCAGCTCGGTGTCCACCTGACCCAGGGGTTCCTGTTCCACAAGCCACAGATCGCGGGCCTGCGCCGGTGAGCCGGTCGGGCCCCGGAGAAGCCCGTGACCGAGCCCAGACCCGCTCCCGGACCCCGGGAACCAGCCGACCCGAGACCCGATCCCACGGTCCCTGGTCACACGCTACCCGACGCCAGTCACGCCGGCGACCCTGCCCCTGACAGCGGTACCGCCGGCGACGCGGCCCCTGACAGCGGTACCCACGACGACCCGGCCCCTGACAGCGGTACCGCCGGCGACGCGGCCGGCCTCTATCGCCGGCGTCGTGACGGCGCAGTGGCGGTGGCCGACTCTTTCAGCGCCCGGGCCGGCCGCATCTCCAATCTCCGGCTGGTTGCCTTCCTGGTGGGCATCGCCGCCCTGGTCTGGGCCGAGCTGCAGCCGGAGCTCGGCCCGCTGGCCTTCACCCTCTTCGCCCTGGCGCTGCTGGCCTTCCTGGTCCTGATCGGCGTCCACTCCAGGACCACGGCCCGGGCCCGTGAGGCGGGGGAGCTGGCCGCGGTCAATGACGAGGCGCTGGCCCGCATCACCCGGGAATGGGACCGCCTGCCCCCGGCGCCGGACCGGGGCCCGGAGCTGCACCCCTACGCCCACGACCTGGACATCTTCGGCCACGGATCCCTCGCCCGACTGCTGTCCACCGCGGGCACGGGCGTGGGACAACGACGGCTTCACAACTGGCTGATGGAGCCGGCTCCCACGGCGACGGCCAGACGGCGGCAGGAAGCGGTGCGGGAGCTGGTCCCGCTCCTGGACTTCCGGCAGCAGCTCCAGGTGGCCGGGCGCCTGGCCGGCAGGCCCGAGCGCAAGGCGCTGGACCGGTTCCTGGAGTGGGCCGAGGCTTCGCCCTGGCTGCTCCGGCGGCCAGCGCTCCTGTGGGCGGCACGGCTGGTCCCGCTGTCCACCATCGCGCTCCTGGCCATGCACATCGACGGCTTCGTGGACCAGGCCTGGTGGTTGATCCCGCTGGGGCTGGGCGTCGTACTGGCCACCATCGTCAGGAAACCGGTGACAGGGCTGCTGGACCGGGCGTCCATGGGCGATGCCAGTCTCCGGGCCTACGCCACCCTGGTGGCCCGGATCCAGGACCAGGAGTTCGCCTCCCCGCCGCTCCAGGAGGTCAGGACCGCCCTGAGCGGGGATTGCGACGCCCGCCGTGAGCTGGAGCGCCTCGGCTGGCTCACAGAGATGGCCGAGCTGCGCCACAGCGGTATCTTCTACATGCTGATCCACTTCATCACCCTGTGGGACCTCCACGTGCTCTGGGGCCTGGAGCGCTGGCAACTGCGGGCGGGAATACACGTGCGGGAATGGGTTGACCACGTGGCGGAAATCGACGCCGCCTCCGCGCTGGCCACCATGGTGCCCGACGAGCCGGGCTGGAGCTTCCCCGAGCTGATGGACACGGGGGACCGGATCGAGGCCACCGGTGTGGCACACCCGCTCCTGGCCGCCCGCGAGCGGGTGCCCAACGACGTGGTGGTCGGGCCGCCCGGCACCTTCCTCATGGTCACCGGGTCCAACATGTCGGGGAAAAGCACGCTCCTGCGGGCGGTGGGCGTCAACGCCGTCCTGGCCCTGGCGGGTGGGCCGGTCTGCGCCAGACGCATGCGGGTGCCGCCGCTGGACGTGCGCACCAGCATGAGGGTCGAGGACTCCCTGGAACGGGGCGTCTCCCTCTTCATGGCCGAGCTCCAGCAGCTCAAGCGGGTGGTGGACGCCGCCGACCGGGCGGGCGACAACGACGACGTCCGGCCGGCGGAGCGGTCCGGAGAGTGGCCCGGGGAGCGGCGCCTGCTCCTCTACCTGCTGGACGAGATACTCCACGGCACCAACACCGCGGAACGGCAGGTGGCCGTGCGCGAGGTGCTGTCGCACCTCATCCGGAAACCCGCCATCGGGGCCATCTCGACCCACGACCTGGAGCTCGCCACCGCCGAGCCCCTGGCGTCCGCCGTGGTGCCGGTCCACTTCCGGGAGACGGTCCACCCGGAGGGCCACGAGCCGCCAATGACCTTCGACTACCAGCTCAGACCAGGGGTCGCCACGTCCACCAACGCCCTGAAGCTGGTCCGGTTGGTAGGACTCAGCGGCCGCTAGTACTACTGTGTCATAAGCTGCCCGGGCCGGGAGCCGTTGGCGCCGCAGGCGGAGCAGTAGGGCAAACTGGCCATCAGCAGGCGGGCGTAGACGCGCCGCTGGGTGGTGATGGAGGC
>SLCC01000196.1 GCA_007126035.1 Gemmatimonadota bacterium | reverse complement strand
TGGACTGGCTCTGTTCGCGGGAGTTGTTGGTCCCGGATCGTCAGGGAGACGTCCCATCCAGACAGCCAACAGTTCCCGCGAAGTGGGTATGCACTTAACTCAAGCGGACACCAGATCTAGTGTGCCGGCGAGTACACCGGCGATTATACGCAGACGTTGCTCGGGCCGCGGTGGTGCGCAAGCGTGGAACCTTGGCGGCCGGCCGAGCTACGAACCGCACAATGGCGGCGCCCCACGGGGCCGCCCGAGGTGCGCGAGCTACGAATCGCACAATGGCGGTGCGCCACGGGGTCGGTCGTGCGATTGACTACCGTGGAGGTACTCAATCGCACGATGGGTCGGAATCGGGGCGGCGAGTGTGCATTTCGCGCGCCTCCCCCTCCGGCCACCACAGCCAGGAGGTGGTTGAGTCAGGTGCATACCCACTTCCCGCGAACAGAGCCTCCGGGTTGGCGGAAGTGTGGTCGCCGACGGCCCCGCCCAGTAAGCATTCCGTCCGGCGCCCGTGGGCATTAGTCTTCAGCAGCAGCAGGTACGAGCGCGACCTTGCTGATCTGCGGGAGGCGGGCTCTCCGCTCGCCGACCGCTGGTGCGCTGCTGGCAGAAAGGGACGGGAATCGATGTACGCAGCGTTTTTCCAGGAGGGCACGGGTGATGGGTTCACCCTGCTCAAGATCGTCGCGGGGATCCCCCACGACCCGGCCGCCCTGTTCATCTACGCGCTGACCGTGGCCGCGGTGGGCTGGGTGGTCTGGGCGAACATCAAGCGTCCGAAGGACCCCGGCGCCACGGCCTGACCGGCGCCACGGCGCACCGCCGGGGGGCCTGGCGAGGCTATTCCTTGCGGGTCGCGCCTCGCAGTCTGGGCGAGGCTGGCGGGAAATAGGTCTGGTCATGGTAGCGTTCGAGGCTGGAGGTGTCGAAGCCGGCGGCGGCCAGGTTGGCGGGTGTGTCCCTGTTGAGGTGGCATCCGCCTGCCAGTCGTGTCCACAGGGGGTCCAGTCGGTCCTGCCATCGTGCCAGCTTCCTTCCTGGCGCGGCGCGCACGTGTTCCAGGACCAGGAGTATGCCACCGGGCCGGAGCACCCGGAAACTCTCCTGTGCCGTGAGGCGCGGATCGGGCACGGTACACAAGGTCAGGAAGGCCACGACGGTGTCGAAGCTGGCGTCGTCGTACGGGAGTGCCTGGGCGTCGCCCAGGTGCAGGTGGAGCCTGTATGGCAGGCCGGCGGCGCGGCCGTTGCCGAAGCGCTCCGCCTCACTGGCCGCCCGTTCGAGAAGGACGGGCGAGATGTCGATCCCCACCACGTCGCTCACCTGGGGAGGGTAGAACCCGAGGCTGGCGCCGCCACCCACGCCCAACTCGAGCACGCGTCCCCGGGCCCTGCTCAGCAGGTCCCTGCGCTCCTGGTCGAAGTGCCTGGAGGCCCGGGCCAGCAGGTGCGGGAAGATGTGTCTGGAATAGAATGCCACGAACAGCTCCGGGTTGGGCGACCCGACAAGGTAACGCGGAGAGGACCATGGCGGGAGCGGTGGCCAGATGGGATCTTGGTATCATCCCGAACCAGGAGGGGCCCATGGGGCAAGATTACCGGCGCAGTCAATTCTTCTCGCGCATAGCGGCCACCGCGAGCCTGGCCGCTGCCAGCGCCCTCGTAGCCATGGCCGGATGCGCTGGACCCGACGACATGGATCAGGAGCTGCGAGCCCGGGTTGTGGAGCAGGGCGACGCGGTTGCCAGCCACCTGATGGAGACGTTGAGTGGGCAGTTGGGGGCGGCGGTCGCCGAGGGCGGTCCAGCTCACGCCGTCGATTTCTGCGCCGTCGAGGCCCGAGATCTCACGGACCGTGTGGCCAGGGAGCGGGGTCCGGGCTGGGAGGTGAAGCGGACCACGCTCCGGCCGCGCAACCAGGCGAACGCGCCTGACGGAATGGAGTTCGAGGCGCTCCAGGCGTTCCACGCCGCTGAGTCCGCGGGCCGGGAGTTGCCGGCGAACCTGGTCCAGCGCACGCCGGCTGGCGACTTCCGGTACTATCGCCCCCTGCTGATCGCGCCGCTGTGCGTCGAGTGCCATGGCCCCGCGCCGGAGTTGGACGCGGATGTGGCGCGAGCCCTGGCGGAGCGTTATCCCGGCGACGAGGCAACCGGCTACCAGGCGGGCGACCTGCGGGGCCTGATACGGGTCACGATCCCCGCCGACGCCCTGGCCCCTGCCAATTAGGTGGCGAGCCTTTGGCAAGGCATTCGGGCCCGAGCCACTCGGGCCCCGTTACCGCGCGCGCAACAGCGCGCATCCCGGCTAGCGTGCCACGCGGCCCATGGCGACATTTGGTACCATGGAGCATAGCGTGGAGCCCCGGGGCGGACGACCCGGGCAGGAAGACCGCCGTCCGCTGGAGGCGAAGGGTGGCCGTCGGGGCCGCGCCACTCGCCGACTCGATCCTCGTCATCCGTGCCTGAACTGCGGGGACCAGACCGCGGGCGAATACTGCCCTGGCTGCGGGCAGCGGAAGGTGGAAGTCCAGGTCTCGATCCGGACCATGGCTCTCGAGGCGCTGGAGGACGAGTTGCTGATCGGGCGCAGGCTCCTCAACACGCTGCGGGCGCTTCTCTTCAGGCCCGGCCAGTTGACCGTGGATTACGTGAACGGTCGCATCGCCCGCCACGTCAGGCCGCTACGGCTCTACCTGGTGACCAGCCTCGTCTTCTTCCTCCTCCTCTCGATGACCAGCCTGAGATTCGTCCGGGAGGTGGGCCTCCAGGACGAGCCGCCGGACCAGCCTGCGGCGGCTGGAGCCGTGGCGGAGGACCCGGGCCTGGACCCGGGCCTGGACCCGGGCCTGGACCCGGGCCTGGACCCGGGCCTGGACCCGGGCCTGGACCGCTCCGAGCTGGAAGTTGGCATCGACCCGGAGGGGCCGCCTGAGACGTCGCCCAGTGGCGTGAGCGTGGGTCACCCGGTCCTGGACAGTCTGATTGATGCCCGGCTGACAGAGTTGGGCCAGTTGGAGACGCGTGAGGCGGCGGAGCGTGTGGTGAGCGACCTGGTAGGCTACATCCCCACCATCATGTTCCTGCTGCTCCCGCTGTTCGCCCTGGTCCTGAAGGTCCTCTACATCCGCCGCCGGCGGTTCTACGCGGAGCACTTCATCTTCCTGCTCCACACCCACACCTTCATATACCTGGTCTTCACGGCGCTCCTGCTGGCCGTGATCTTCGACTGGATCAGGGGCCGGGTCTTCACCGGTGCGCTGGCCTGGGTCACGGTGTACGTCTTCCTGGCCATGAGACGGATGTATGGTCAGACCGGGTTGAAGACGGCGGTGAAGATGTGGATCCTGGGCTGGGCCTACCTGTGGATCCTGGGGCTCACGGTACCTGTCGCTCTACTGGTCACGGTCCTGCTCATGTAGAGGAGCTTCCAGCCCGCCGGTGCCGGCGTCGCCGGATCCAGTCCACGATGCCGCCGTGGAGCAGCAGCAACGCCGTCAGGACCACCAGGCCCACCGGGTAGACGATCCACCAGTGGTCGAAGAACTGGCGCCTCATGAAGATGCCAGAGGTGGCCACGTCCCAGACCAGCGTCCAGGCCAGGATCCACGCCAGGAGCCCCTTCCACTGGCGGGCCATGTCGCCTATCGAGGCGACCCGCATGGCAGGGAACCAGAAGGCGACCGCCAGGATGGCCGCGTGGAGCAGGTACTCGCCCACGGGCGTACGGATACCACCGGGTGCGGCGGCAAAGTAGGTCCCGATCAGGAGCACCGCCAGGATCGACGCGGCGACCGCGCCTCTACCTCGAACCGGCACACCCGCCACCGGCTCGATCCGAGATCCGATCAGGTCACGGTCACGCCCATTGGTCATGACCACCTCCAAAGAAGAACTGGGGCGGCAGGGCTTGAACCTGCAACCTCCCGGTTAACAGCCGGGCGCTCTGCCAGTTGAGCTACACCCCAACACGAGCGCCCGGTACACCGTGGCTGGAGCCGAGTTCCAGAAGCGTGCCAGGAGAATCCGAGTTCCGAGCTCCCTACCCTCCCCACCGCCGCTCCACGTAGGCGTCCAGGATCTGGATGAACTCGTCGACGAGGCCGTCGCCGCGGAGCGTGGTGTACAGCTCGCCATCGATATAGACGGGCGCCTTGGGCTCCTCGAAGGTGCCGGGCAGGCTGATGCCGATGTGGGCGTGCTTGGACTCGCCCGGTCCGTTGACGACGCAACCCATGACGGCCAGCTTCAGCTCTTCGACGCCCGGGTAGCGGGTGCGCCATTCTGACATCCGCTCCGTGGTGTAGGCCTGGATGTCCTCGGCCATCTTCTGGAAGAAGGTGCTGGTGGTCCGGCCGCAGCCGGGGCAGGCGGTAATCTGTGGTGTAAAGCTCCGGATCTCCAGGGACTGGAGTATCTGCTGTGCCACGCGCACCTCCTCGGCACGGTCGCCGCCGGGGCGCGGGGTGAGGGAGACGCGGACGGTGTCGCCTACGCCCTGCTGGAGGAGGATGGCCAGCCCCGCGGTGCTGGCGACCACGCCCTTGGTGCCCATGCCCGCCTCGGTCAGGCCCAGGTGCATTGGATAGTCGCAGCGGGCGGCCAGCTTGGTGTAGACCTCCACCAGGTCCTGCACGCCGCTGACCTTGGCGCTCAGGATGATCCGGTCGTGGGCCAGGCCCGTCTCCTCGGCCAGGGCGGCGGAGCGAAGCGCGCTCTCGATCATGGCCTCGATCATGACGGTCCGGGCGGCGGCGGGCTCGGCTGCCCGGGCGTTCGCGTCCATCATCTCGGTGAGGAGCTGCTGGTCCAGTGAGCCCCAGTTCACGCCGATGCGGACCGGTCGATCCTGGTCTATCGCCACCCTGATGATGGTCTGAAAGTTCTCGTCCCTTCGCTTCGCGCCCACGTTGCCCGGGTTGATCCGGTACTTGGCCAACGCCTGTGCCGCGGCGGGATGACGGGTCAGGAGCAGGTGGCCGTTGTAGTGGAAGTCGCCCACCACGGGCACCATGATCCCCACGTCCCGGAGCCGGGCCAGGATCTCGGGAACGGCTCGGGCCGCGTCGTCGTTGTTCACCGTGATCCGGACCAGCTCGCTGTCGGCGCCGTGCAGCAGCGCCACCTGCTCGGCGGTGGCGGCGGCATCCGCGGTGTCGGTGTTGGTCATGGACTGTACGACGATGGGGTGTGCCGACCCCACGGCCACACCGCCCACGTCTACGCTCACCGTCTCACGTCGCTCGATGTGTCGCATTTTGCGAATCTAGCGGGTCCCGGGAGGGCGGGGGTAGCCCGCACGAGGGGCGGGTGCGGTGGGCGCTCTTCTGACAGCGAGCCGCAACCTCTGGCCTGGCACGAAATTGGCAACCTCCTATCTGAATTGCGCAGGTAGCGACGTGGCAACCGAGGAGGGACATGCCGAAGGAAGGCGAGCGGGCACCGGACTTCTCGCTCGAGGGGGTGGGCGAGGGCGGGGAGCCCGTGGACGTGCGCCTGTCGGATTTTCGGGGGCGCCCGGTGGTTCTTTATTTCTATCCGAAAGACGACACCCCGGGCTGCACTACACAGGCGTGCGGGATCCGGGACTCGTGGGCCGAGTTCCGCGCCACCGGTGCCATGGTCCTGGGTGTCAGCCCTGACGACCAGGCGTCGCATCGGGCGTTCGCGGAGAAATTCAGCCTGCCGTTCCCCCTCCTTTCCGACCCGGGCCACCAGGTCGCTGAGGCGTATGACGTATGGAAGGAGAAGTCCATGTATGGCAGGAAGTACTGGGGCGTGGAGCGGTCCACGTTCATCATAGATCCAGAGGGTCGGATCAAGGACCTCCGCCGACGGGTCAGCCCCGCGGACCATGCTGACTGGGTGCTCGAGGTGCTGAGGTCCTGACGTGACGAGCGCGGAGCGAACGCGGCTGAGGTTGGCGGCGCAGAACGGGGCAGTCAGCGCGCTCGTGGGGTCCGATTCGCCGAAGGAGGCGACCCGGGAGCTCCTGCGGGAGGTGTGCGAGAACCTGAACTTCACCGTGGGCGCGTTCTGGTGCCCCGCCTCCGACCCGGACCGGGGGTCCGGTCGGGAGCCCGATTCGCTGTACCTGGACGAGTTGTGGGCCGATCCCCTGGCGGACGTGAGTCCCTTCGTGGAATCGTCACAGGAAAAGACCTTCCACCGTGGGGAGGGGCTACCAGGCCGCGTCTGGGAGTCCGGCCAGCCTGCGTGGCTGACGGACGTGGCTGTGGAGCCCGGCTATGCCCGGGCGGCGGTGGCGGAGCGTGCGGGCCTGCACGGCGCCTTCGCCGTGCCCGTGCCTCTCGACGACGAGCGCGGCGTGCTGGAGTTCCACGCCCGCCAGGTGCTGGAGCCCGACCCTGAGTTGCTGGACACCATGTGCGCGGTGGGCGGGTACCTGGGCCAGTTCGTCCAGAAGCGCAGGGCGGAGGCGGCTCTCCGCGCCAGCGAGGAGCGCTACCGGTTCCAGGCCCGTTTGCTGGACGCCGTGGGTGAGGCGGTCATGGCTACTGACACGGAGGGCAGGATCCTGTACTGGAACGCCCACGCCGAGCAACTCTACGGCTGGGAGGCTCAGGAGGTGCTGGGCCGGGACGTGGCGGAGGTGACGCCCACCCTGGCAGCGCGGGAGCAGGCGCGTCAGATATTGACCGAGCTCCGGAAGCCGAAGCGGTGGGGCGGCGAGTTCATGGTCCGGGACCGCTGGGGCCGGGAGTTCCCGGTACTGGCCAATCTGTCACCCATCGTGGACAACGACGGGCAGCCGATCGGCGTCATCGGGACGTCCTTCGAGATCAGCGGCCAGCGCCGCCGGGAGGAGGGCCAGCGGTTCCTGGCAGAGGCGGGCCGGGTACTGGCCTCGTCCCTGGACTATGCCACCACGCTCCGGTCCGTGGCCAACCTGGCGGTCCCCTTCCTGGGCGACTGCTGCCTGGTCCAGGTCCGGGACCTTTCGGGCCAGATCTCCAACCCGGTGGCGCGGGTAGCGGGGGCGGAAGCGGAGGAGGCCCTGGAGCGGCTACAGGAGAGGGCAGCCAGCGTGGTGGAGGCGGTGCTGGCCGGCGAGCGGGCACTGGTCTGGCCGGCGGAGCCGGCACCCGCGCCTCTCGGGCAGACGTCACTGGCAGAGCTGGGGATCCGATCCCTTCTGGCGGTCCCGTTGCGCGCCCGCTGCGCCGACCTTGGCGTGATCATCTTCGCCACCATCCAGGAGCGGCGTAGTCACGACCAGACGGACGTGGCCCTGGCCGAGGAGCTGGGCCGCCGCGCGGGCCTGGCCATCGACAATGCCCGGCTCTACAAGGAAGCGTCGGAGGGGAACCGGGCCAAGGCGGACTTCCTGGCGGTGGTCTCCCACGAGTTGCGCACGCCCCTGAACGCCATCGCCGGGTACGCGGACCTGCTGGCGGGCGGCATCGCCGGTGAGCTGACCGATACGCAGCAGCAGCATGTGGAGCGGATCAAGATCGGCGCGGGCCACCTGGCCCACCTGATCGACGAGGTCCTCTCGTACGCCCGCATGGAGTCGGGCCACGACACGGTCCAGCTCGAGTCCAGCGACCTGGGGACCATAGCCAGGGAGGCCGCCGTCGTCATCGAGCCTGACGCCACCAGCAAGGGGCTCGACCTGGTGGTGGACATGCCGGAGGAGGGGCCGGTGCTCCTCACGGATCCGGCCAAGGTCCGTCAGATCCTGGTCAACCTGCTGAGCAACGCGGTGAAGTACACCGAGCAGGGAGAGGTCCACCTCACCGCCTCGCCCAAAGACGACGGCGCGGTGGTGCAGGTGCGGGATACGGGCGTCGGCATCGCCGCCGAGGCCCGGGAGCGAATCTTCGAGCCGTTCTGGCAGGCCGAATCACCCAACACACGGAGCGTGGGCGGAACGGGCCTGGGCCTCAGCGTCACCCGCCGGCTCGCCCGTCTCCTCAAGGGCGACGTGTACGTGGAGAGTGAGGTAGGCGCAGGCAGCACCTTCACCGTGGCGCTGCCGGACCTGGCGTGACCACCTGGGGCTGCCCGTTGAACGGGCCGCCACCTGCCTGTCCGGAACCGCAAGCGAGCCCCGGGTGCCTCTGGCCGTTCAGTAGATCCGGATCCTGTCGCCACCGCCCCGGCGGAGCAGCCACTCAATGCTCTGGCCCTCCCGAGCGTCGATCAGGTCGCTCCTCTGGTCGAGCGTGGACTGCCGCGGGTCGGCCCTGAGCCGGAACTCGCTACCGTTGGAAACGTGCGCCCGGGGCAGCTCGAAGACGGCCGAACCCCGGCCCCTGACCGAGCCCACCAAGGTCCGGGACGTCCCCTGCATGGCCCAGATCGTCATGCTCTGCGGCCGCTGATTGATCACGCGAATGACCAGCGGCCCTGATACGGCAGCGCTCCGCCTCTCTGCTGTCGGCTCGTCTAGAGCGACGCTCCGGTCCGCCTCCAGGGCTGAACAGCCGACGACTAGCCCGGCCACTATCGCGACTCCCATCACCTTCTTCATCTCAACCCTCTCATGCACAGGGGGCCGCCATGTGGCGGCCCCCTGTCTCATATCATTCTTCCATCGCCCGCGCTGTTGAATCAGTGCACTAATCGTTCCGTGTCGCGGTCCCACAACTGCCTATTTCGCCGTGGTTTACGCCACCTCGCGCGATCATCTGGAGCGGCCGCGACCAGGGCCCTGGAACGGGTTCCTGATGGCCTCCGGCAGGCGCTGCCATTGCTCGGCGGTGAGCACCCGCTCCACGGCCTGGAGGGCTTCGGTAACCTCCCGTCGCGTGCGTTGGATGTCGGGCTGCAGCTCGGCGAAGACCCTGCCTTGCTGACCGGGCTCGAGGTTGTCGAAGCGGCGGCCCAGCTCTGCGCGGCGTCTGTCCAACTTCTGCTGCAGGTCGTCAGAGATGGCCCGTACCCGCCTCACCTGCTCGGGGCTGAGTTCGAGGGAGTCACTGAGCTCGAGGAGGACGGGGATCGGGTTGGCCAGCATCCGGTCCAGCAGTGCCACGGCGCTGAAGCCCTCCCCATCACCCATTCCGCCGGGCCGTCCGCCTGCCATCCTGAGCCCGGGCAGCACTTCCGCCCGTGGCTCCCTCAACTCGGCGGGCAGTCGCTCCCACTGCTCGCCGGTGAGGACGCCCCGCACCCGGGCCAGGGCGGCGGCGTTGTCCTCCCTGGCGGCTTCCAGGCGTGGCAGCAGGTCCCGCTGCGCCTGCTGGATGAGCTGGATCTGGGCCCGGCCGCCGGTGAGGGCGTCGGTCAGGCTCTGGACCATGGGCGCCAGCTCTTCCCGCTGCTGGGCCAGTCGGGTGTCCAGCGAGTCGGCCATGGCCTGGAGGCCGGTCCGCTGGGGCTCGGTCAGGTCCAACGACTCATGTTGGGCCAGGACGCTGGCGACGGGGTTTGTCAGGATCGCTGCCAGGATCGTGTCCGGTTCCATGGCGCCCTCGCCGCCCATGATCCCCATGCCGCGCATTATCTCCCCCCGGTCCAGACCCATGCCGCCCATGCCGGCCCTGCCGCCGCGCATCGCCATCCCCCTCAGGTCGCCGAACCCGCGGTTGGCCCGCATGGGGTTACCACCCACTGTGACGCGGGCGGATATGGTGATGGAGAACGGGTTCCGGAAGGCGTTGCCTCCACGACGGACCTGGCCGAAGCCCTCGTTGACCTCGTAGTGGAAGCTGTTGGTGGCGGGGTCGAACCCCCGGACGAAGAGCAGGACCGGGTCGGCGTTGCGGTTGCCGCCCCAACCACGGAGGTCGTCGCCGCCGTGGACCAGGTGGTCAAGGCCGGTGAGGACGTTCCTGGCGTCTACCGATACGGTGAGGCGTCGCTCGAGCTGAGGCAGGTTGGGCCGGATCCCAGCCCGCAGGTCCAGCGACTGGGACCATTCGTTCCGGCAGCTGTTGCGTCCGGCGATGGTGCCCAGCTGGCCCTCGAGGCACTCCCGTACATGAGAGGGCGCCCCGTCCAGGAGCCGGACCATGGACTCGGCGACGCCGGGGTCGCCAACGGTCGCCGGGTCGAAGACGAATGCCCGGTCGTTGCGCAGCCCGTCGCCGTTGATGTCACGGTTCACGATGGGCGTGAAGGGTGACCCTGAGGAGAGGCGGCTCATGATGGACAGCTCGAAGGTGGGACGGAAGGCGTGGCTCACGACCAGGTTCAGGGTGTGGCGCCGGTCGTTGCCGCTGGGCGCCCACTCCACGTCGTTGGGGCTGGCGGCGGTGGGCACGGAGAGGGTGAGGCCGCCCAGGCCGCCGAAGCCACGCAAGCCGCCCATCCCGGCGCCCGCCGAGCCCTGGTCCCGGGCGAAGCCCAGGGTGTAATTGGCCATGACCGTGGTCCGGGGCGACACCGCCCCCATGACGGATGTGGTGACCTGGTGGGCATGGGACCTGAGGTCGGACGAGACCTCATACACGTTGCCGAACTCAGGATGCGCCCGGGAGGTGGCCATGGACACCGCACCGGTCCGGGTCACGATGGCGGAGGGGTCGCCGAAGAAGGGGCGATCCTCGCCGCCGATGGTGAAGGTGCGGGACTCATCCAGGTTGATGTCCTGGTAGCGCCACAAGCCGTAGCCCATGGAGTACATGTAGCGCACGTTGGCGTTGATCGTGGGGGCGAGCTGGGCACGGTAGCCCAGGTCGAGGCGGAACGACGACGGCAGGGACTGGTCCGGATCCACCAGCGTCACCGTGGGCGCCAGGCTGGCGAAGGCGGGCGGCTGGCCGAGCCCGCCGTCGGCGCAGGTGACCGGGACGGCATCGGGGTCGGCCAGGTAGAGCTCCCAGTCGGGGATGGGCACGGCGTCGCCGATGCAGCTCAGCCGCTGCTCCGCGTCGGGCAGGCCCGTCTGGCGTATGGCCTGGGTGAACAGGTTCGTCGGCGCCCGACCGGCGAAGACGCCCACGCCCCCGGTGAGGGCCCGGACCGGCTCCCGGGGCGGGCTCAGCCGGTAGCTGAAGCCCAGCCGGGGCGACAGGCCGGAGGCCTGGGGCATCACGTCCGTCCGCCGGCCGAAGGCGTCCTCCACGGCGGGGTTCCGGTCCGGGATCGCGTCCAGGCGTGTGCGGTCCCATCGCAGGCCCAGCGTCAGCTCCAGGGGGTGGCTGATCCGCCAGGTGTCGGCCACGTACAAGGAAGTTTCGGTGCGCCCCGTCCGCACGTCCCGCTCCGACAGGGCACGCTGGAAGCGGTCGGGCTGGTTCGCCTCGAAGGCCGCCAGCGAGGCATAGGTGAACGAGCCATAGAGGTTGTTGGCCGACCGGACGTTGCTCCGGGCGTGCTGGATCGAGCCGCCAACCTTCAGCCGGTGCAGGTGTGAGCCCACCGGCACCAGCAGGGACAGCTCGTTCGAGAGCTGGAGGTCCCGGTTCGATGACTCCATGGGCATGCCCCGGTTCCCACCGAAGCTCAGGGAGCGCGTCTCCCGGGTGCCGTCGTCGAAGTCTGACGTGACCCGCACCACGCCCTCCGGCATGGCCACGAAGGGCAGCGTCTCGTTCCGGTTCTGGTTGAAGGAAGCGCTCAACCGGTGCGTCCAGCTGGTGCGGAAGCGGGACGTGACGGTGACGGACGCCATCCGGCCGTCACGCTCCGCCTCACCACCGCGCTGGGCCAGGTCCAGCTCCCGGATCCGGGTGCTGTCCTGGAGGCTCAGGTTCGCGTTGAACCTGGCCGACAGCGTGTGGGCCATGCCGGGCCGCTGCACCATGTTCCAGTCCATGCGGCCCTGGAACCGCAGGTCGTCGGACACCTGGTTGTAGGGGCCCGTCTGCCCGTGCACCGGCAGCGACAGGCCGTTCTCCAGGATCTGGAGGAACCGGCCGATGGAGTCCACGCTCACGCCGGAGCGCTGGGCCGCCAGCGGGTCGTCCGCGTCCAAGGCGAAGCGGTGGCGGGTGTTGCGACTGAACTGGAACGACGTGTTGTAGAACAGCCGGTTGCGCACGATGGGCCCGCCCCACGAGCCGCCGGTATGGTGCCGGGTGAAGGCGTTCACCGTGGCGGACGAGTTGAACTGGAGCGCGTCGTCATCCAGGCGATAGGTGAACGCGCCGCCCGACCGGTTCCCTCCCCTGGCCGAGGTCATGGAAACCAGGCCGCCGGCGAAACCGCCCCGGGAGGCGTCGAAGGTGCTGGTGGTCACCTGCGTCTGACGCACCCCCTCCTCCGGGACGCCCATGGACTGGTCCATGAGCATACCGTCAAGCGTCACCTGGTTCAACAGGTCGCTCATGCCCGCCACGGAGAACCCCATGAGCCCCGTCAGCGAGTCGGCTTCCGTGGCGATCACGCCCGCCGCCAGCTGCGCCACGGTGCTCGGGTCCAGGTCCGGCAGCGGCAGACGGTTCAGCAACTGCTGGGACAGCGTGACCGTCTCCTCCCCGGTATCGCCACGGCCTGGCGTGGGCGCCGCGGCCCGCACCGTGATGGCGTCAAGGGGGATGGCGCTCACCGACATGGCCACGTCGGTGAGCAGGATCTCCTCGCCCGCCTCACGGAGCACCGTCTCCACCACGTCCGCCATGCCCAGGAACGACACTCGTATCACATACCCGCCGCCGCCGTCGGGGAACATGATGAGGTAGCGGCCGTTGCGGTCCGTCAACCCTGAGCGGGTGATCTCGGTCTCGATGGAGACGGCCTCGACGCGGGCGCCCGACATGGGCTGGCCGTCAGGGCCGAAGACTCGACCGGTGAGCACGTCCGCCTGGGCGGCGGCCAACTGGGGCAGCGCCAGCAGGAGGAACAGGGGGAGAGGAAACACACGTATCCAGCGCTTCATGATCTCCTCGACTGACGGAAGGGCGGGATCCCCGCCAAGTACAGAGCTGCTTCAGGTAGACGCCCGCGTCGCCGAGATCGTTAAGCGCCAGACAGACGCAATGGCACCTCCCCCCTCAACGAACCCGTCAACACCGTGACAACGGAGAGCCCGGAGGTGTCTGAGGGCTCGGAGGGCATCGACGTCGACCCGTACCCACTCCGTTTCCTCCCGCTCGTCCGAGCTCTTAGTGTCAAAGCCGTGCGAAGGTCGGGCTCGCCCCGGTAGCGTGAAGAAACGGGGTAACTCCTCAACGAACAGAGATCGTCACGCGTCCTGTACTAAGTTAGTATTCCATTCATCCATCCGGCGACAGGCAAGCGGTGCGGAAGTACGGAGGCAGCTCTGATGTGGCGGTTCTGGCTCGTAGGGTCTTTGTTCTTGGTATTGACGATGTCGGTGCCGGCGCCAGGCGCGGCGGAGGCGGAGGCGGAGGATCCCCGGCGGAACGATTCGGTCCGCGTATTCCTTGACTGCGCCCGCGGGTGCGATCGGACCTATATCCGGGAGAACGTGCAGTTCGTGGACTTCGTCCGTGACCGGCTCGACGCGGACGTGCACCTCCTGATCAGGCGAGAGCGACTGGGCGCCGATGGCTGGCGTTACCAGCTCGAATACATCGGCCAGGGCCAGTTCGAGGGGCAGGACGCCAGGCTCCGGCACGAGACATCTCCGGACGACACCAGCGACGAGGTAAGGCGAGGCCTCACCCGGGCCATCGCCCGGGGGCTGGTCCAGTACGTGGCCGACCGGTCCGCGGGCCGGGCCCTGGAGATCCGCTTCCGGCCGGAGCTGGATGCCCGGGGCCGGGAGGCCCTGCCCGAGCACGACCCGTGGAGGGGCTGGGTCATGCGCGTCCGGGGGAACGGCTCGTTCAGCGCCGAGGAGCGCTCGGGAGACCATACCCTGTCAGGCTCCTTCAGCGCGAACCTGACCACGGAGGACTGGAAGATACGCAGCACCATCTCCACCTGGGTCCGGGACCGGACCTTCAAGCTGACGGACGGAACCGAGATCCACAGCTCGTCCAGCCGCCACACCGCCGAGCTCCTCACCGTGCGCAGCGTCTCGGACCACCTGTCGATCGGCGCCCTCACATCCGCACGGACCTCCTCCTTCCTGAACCAGGCCCTGGGCTCCCGGGCCGCGGCGGCGGTGGAGTACAACTACTTCCCGTACATGGAGGCCACCAGGCGGCAGCTCACCTTCCTCTACTCGTTGGGCGGCAACTATTTCGACTACTACGAGGAGACCCTCTTCGGCAAGCTGTCGGAGACCCTGGTGGACCACAACCTGGTGGTCTCATTCGACGTCCAGGAGCCGTGGGGCTCGGCCAACCTCACCGTGGAAGGGTCGAGCTACCTGCACGACTTGAGCAGGAACCGGTTCGACTTCGCCAGCGGCATCAACGTCCGGGTCCTGCGGGGCATATCCGTCAACGCCTCGGCCCGGGCATCCCGGATCCAGGACCAGCTCTACCTGGCCGCTGGCGACGCGGACCCGGAGGAGATCCTGCTCCAGCAGCGCCAGCTCGGGACCGGGTACCGCTACTCCGGCTCCGTCGGCCTGACCTACAGGTTCGGCTCCATATTCGATGACGTGGTGAACCCCCGCTTCACGGGCAGCAGCAGGAACTTCTGATACCACCGCCGGCGGGGAGTTGTGGTACACGCACCGGGCGTCGGTGAAGTGGGTTGGTCGCGTTGTAACCGAACATGCTCCCGTCGGACGTGGGTCCACGACGCGCTTCAGCTGCCGGAGACGACCACGTCCTCGAAGACCAGGCTGGGAGACCGTACACTCCCGTACGGCCACGGGTCGTCGGCCACCTCGGTCAGCGAGCCCCACAGCGAGAGTGCGTTGCGGCGCCCGCTGTGCTACGACCGCTCGCCGAGCGGCGCCGGCTCGGTCCGGACGGCGGTCCCGTAGCAGAGGATCTCGGAAGCGCCGGTCATGACGAGGGACGTCTGGAACAACACACCTACGACGGCGTCGGCGCCCAGCGCCGCCGCCTCCTCGATCATCCGGTCGATGGCCTGCTCCCGGGCCTCCGCCATCATCTTGGTGTACTCCCGCACCTCGCCGCCGGCCACTGACCGGAGCACCGCCAGGAGGTCCCGCCCGATGAAACGAGCGCGGATGGTGTTGCCGCGCACCAGGCCGAAATTCTCCACGACGCGGCGGCCAGCTATCTCGGAAGTGGTGGTGACGATCATTGCTGGATCTCCCGGTACGGATCGGTCTTCAGGTCACGGAGGCGATCGATGGTCACACTGAGGAAGAGGATGGCCAGCCCCACCACCGCGGCGCTGATGGCGAGCCGCTCCCAGAGCGGCTCGTGGACGGTGACGAACAGGTAGACGGCGTAGCCGACCCAGACGGCCAGGCCCGCCAGGAAGAGGAGCCAGCCCAGCGGCCGTGTCAGCCGCCGGTTCACCGTGTCCCATACCGATCCAGGTGCTCTCATGTCGCCCCCCATCTCCTCGAGGTCGGCCTTCATGCGACGGAAGATCACGTACTCCCGCCGGAGCTCCGTGTCCGCTTCCAGGGCCGCCTCCACCGCCCTCGCCCGCTCCGGCGGGAGCTCGCCGTCGAGGTAACGCATGAGCTCGTCGTGCGTGATCACGGATACTCCATTCCCATCTCTTCCAGCACGGCCCGCAACGCTCGCCGCGCGTGATACAACCGACTGGCCACGGTACCCTCGGGTATGGCCAGGGCCTCTGCGATGTCGCCATAGCCCAGTCCGTCCAGCTCCTTGAGGACCAGGACCTCCCGGTGCTCGACGGAGATCCGGCCCAGGCCCGCCCACAACAGATCCTTCGCCTCCCGGCGACGCTGCGCCGCCGCCACGTCACCTGCCCCGCCCTCCGCCGCCACCCTCTCCTCGAGGACCGGCGTGATCCGCTCCAGGGCCGGACCCGTCCTGCTCCGGCGGAGCATGTCCCTGCACTGGTTGCGGACTATGCGCAGGAGCCAGGGCCGGAAGTCACGACCCAGCTCGAACCGGTCCAGGGCGCGGTAGGCCTTGATAAACGACTCCTGCACGGCGTCGACGGCGGCCTCCGGGTCGCGCAGGATCCCCAGCGCCACCCGCCTCGCCTCCGGCTCGTAGGCCCGGACCAGCGGCTCGTAGAACTGCTGGTGCCCGGCCTGGCACTTCCGGATCAGCTCATCCGTTATACGCGCCGGTGCGCCGGCATCTTCAAT
Source organism: Gemmatimonadota bacterium (assembly GCA_007126035.1). GTDB lineage: Bacteria > Gemmatimonadota > Gemmatimonadetes > Longimicrobiales > RSA9 > SLCC01. The sequence goes on along the minus strand of SLCC01000196.1, from coordinate 1,148 downwards.
CGACACGGTTCCTGCCTGAGGATGGTGCTCGGGTCCGGGCCACTCGCCGTGTGGTACCGGGGCGTGGTGCCGGTCACCCACACTTCCTGCTATGCCGCGTCACCCAGGCGACGGCCCACGCCCAGGCCCGGCTCCTGGTTGAAGCGCATGGTTCCGTCGTCCTCCATGCCCGGTCCGATGAACGGGTCGTCGGCGACGAGCAGGGCGCCGTCCAGGTCCAGGTAGTCGACCATGGGCGCGAGCTGTATGGCGGCGGCGATGCCCAGGGTACTCTCCAGCATGCAGCCCAGCATGACCACCAGGCCGTGGGCCCTGGCGATGTGGACCATGCGGACGGCCTCCCGGAGCGAGCCGGTCTTGGCCAGCTTGATGTTGATGCCGTCCACGGCGCCCAGGAGCCGGGGTATGTCGGCGGCGGTCTCGCACGACTCGTCCGCCACGATGGGCAGCCGGGCGCGACGACGGAGCAGGCGGAGCCCCTCGTCGTCGGCCGGGTGCAGGGGCTGCTCCACGAAGGCCACGTTCATCTCCTCCATGAGCGGCATACGCCGGAGCGCCTCCTTGGCGGTCCAGGCCGTGTTGGCGTCCACGTAGAGGACGGCGTCGGGGGCCTCGTCGCGGATGGCACGGAGCCGGGCCTCGTCGTCGGCGCCGCCCACCTTGATCTTGAGGACGGGGCGGTGGGCATTGAGTCGGGCCTTCTCCCTGGTCTCCTCGGGGCCCGCCATGCCCAGGGTGAAGGACGAGCGAGGCGCGGCGGCGGGGTCCAGCCCCCAGAGCCGCCAGACCGGCACGCCCAGGCGCTTGCCCGCCAGGTCATGGAGCGCGGCGGAGATGGCCACCCGGGCGGCGGGATTGCGAGTGGCGACCACGGGCAGCGCCGCCTCGATCCGCTCCAGGGCCAGCGGGTCATCCTCACGCTCCAGGACCCGGGCGTAGGCGGGCAGCACCGCCTGCACCGTCTCGGCGGTCTCACCATAGTAGAAGGTGGCGGGGGCCTCACCCCAGCCTTCGTTGCCGTCTTCATCACTGATGCGGACCCATACGTTCCGCCGGCCGTGGGGGTCGGAAGGGCGAGCGATGTGGAACGGCTCGCGGGTGCGTAGCTCGAGTATCTCGAAATCCAGGCGCATGGCAAAGATCCGGGT
>SLCC01000001.1 GCA_007126035.1 Gemmatimonadota bacterium | reverse complement strand
CTGCCGCCATCACACCTGGTGGCATCGTTCATCGAGAGGCACGGGCCCGCGGCCGCCGCCACTCCGGCGGTCTGTACCACCTGCCACGTGCGCACCTTCTGCTCCGACTGCCACGAAGCCTCCATGGTCCGGGCCCAGCTGCCGCAGCAGATAGCCGGACCCCAGTTCCACCCGCCCAACTACCAGTCACGGCACTCGGCGGAGGCGTACAACAGGCGCCTGGAGTGCGCCAGCTGCCACGACACCGGCGCCTTCTGTCGTGACTGCCACCAACAGGCCGGGTTCCAGGCAGTGGGCCGCCTGGACGTGGGCTTCCACGATGCCGAGCCCGTATGGCTCCTGCGCCACGGCCAGCCGGCCCGGCACGCGCTGGAGAGCTGCGCCACCTGTCACCTGCAGAACGATTGTCTCCAGTGCCACTCCCAGCTCGGGGCCTTCCAGGTGAGCCCCCACGGACGAGGTTTCGACGCGCGTCGCGCATGGCAGAGGAACCCTTCCATATGCTTCGCGTGTCATATAGATGTGCCGGTCTTCTGATGGACCAGAACTGAACCAGGAGAGAACGAGTGAGTGGAATGAGGTGGACGGTGGTGGTGCTGGCGGTGAGCATGGCGGGACTCGCCGCCTGCAACGGGCAGGAGCAGGACGAACGCGTTCGGCTTGATGCCGACCCCGCCATGCAGGAAGCGCGCGCGGGCTGGACCGAGGACTACGGCGCGCTGATCGACGAGGGCAACGCCGCGTATCGCGCGGGCCGCTACGACGAGGCGGCGGAAGCGTTCCGTAACGCCACGGAAGAGGAGCCCCAGGTCGGCGCCGGCTGGTTCGGCCTGCACATGGCCGAGCTGGCTCGCGGCAACCACGAAGAGGCGCAGCAGGCGCTCGAGCAGGCCGAGGCGCTAACGCCCGGCCTCGGCAGGGGTCATCCCACGCCAGGCCAGGACGAACCGCACCCGGAGATGGAGCTGCCGCCGGGGCACCCGACCATGCCGGACCAGTCCCAGGACCCGCCGTACTGACGCGCTGATCGAATTCGCACATGAGCGGAGCGCAGGTGGGGCCACCTCACCTGCGCTCCGTCCTTGTGAGGGCCGTCAGCGGGAGAGCATGGGCCCCAGGGAACGGCCGCCCAGCAGGTGCATGTGCAGGTGGTAGACCTCCTGTCCAGCCTGGTCCCGCGTGTTCACGATCAGCCGGAACCCATCCTCCGCTATCCCCTCCTCCTCCGCCAGCTTACGGGCCACGGTGAACATCCTGCCCAGCGCCGCCTCGTGGCGAGGCTCCACGTGGGCCACTGTCTCCACCGGGTCATTGGGCACGATCAGGATGTGGACCGGGGCCTTGGGCTGGATGTCCCGGAACGCCGTCACCAGGTCGTCCTGGTAGACCACGTCCGCCTCCAGCTCACCCCGCACGATCTTCCCGAAGATGGTATCCGCCATTCGATCCCCCTGGTTACGTGTACCCGTTCCATGACTGCCTCCCGGTACCGCACCAGCCGGGCCGCGGCGCCGGCCTCCTGCCCGGCGCTGGACCCGCGCCGCTGCCTGTCACCAGTCGTCCCGTAACAGGATTGCCCGGCCGAAGACCAGGGCGCTGACCAGGGCACCGGCCGGGTAGGCCACCGCGTACGCCGGTCGGATCCGGTGACGGGCGTAGACGATGAGCCAGAGCGCCAGTGACAGCGTCCACGCCCACGCCGCCCAGACCGCGCCCCAACGGGCCACGAGCCCGCCCAGTGAAGCCAGGAGGATGAGGGTGGGCAGGACGAAGAATATCACCGGCAACGCCGCCGTCACCCAGGCCAGGACCATGGACAGCCATTTCCGCGCGTCGATCCGGCTGGCCAGCGAGGCCGCCACCGTCAACTCGTCCGCGATACCGCCCAGGCTCCGGTACAGCCTGGCCTCCAGCTGGTCCTCACCGTGCACCAGGAACAGCCGCCGGCCGGCACTCAGCACCGCCCGGGCCAACATGGACGCCTCCGGCCCTTCTCGACCCGCCCCCTCGTGGCCACCGATCGCCTCGTAAGCCTCCCGCCGGAACAGCAGGAACTGGGAGCTGGCCACCGCCTCCGCCGGGTCCTGGCTTCGGTTCACCACCACCGCGCTCGGCAACCGGGCCCTGAAGACCAGCCATATGTGGGGCATGACCAGCCGCTCCCAGAAGCCCTCCATGGCCAACCGCGGGAACACACTCACCAGGTCCGCGCCCTCCGCCTCGAGAGCCGTCACCGCCCGGGGCAGCAGCTCCGCGTCATGGAGCGTGCCCGGCCGCGTGAACAGCAGGAGCCCGCCCCGCGCTTCTCGCGAACCGCGCCAGCACGACCACGACGCCGTGGTCCAGCCCGCCGGCGCGGGGCCCACGCTCAGCAGCCGCACCTGCGACGGCGCCCGCTCCTCCAGCGCCGCCACTATCTCCCGGGTACCGTCCCGGCTGCCAGCGTCCGCCACCAGCACCTCGTAGCGCGGGTAGTCGCAATCGAGCAGCGTCGCCAGGCACGGGCCCACGCGCCGCGCGTCGTCCAGCGTGGGCACGATGATGGACACGAGTGGGCCCTCCGCCGGCGGGGCAGCGGAATAGGAGGACAACGACGGGCGCTGTCTCAACAGGATCGGCAGCACCGCCAGCAGCAACAGCCATGGCGCCGTCCACATAACCATGCTCATCGCCACACAACGTACGACGGTAGGAAGACAGGAGGAAGGACGGAACCGACCTGGGCGTAACGTCTACAGCGTGACGCGGCGAGCTTCTCCGGCTCGTCCCAGCCCCCCGTGTTCTATGAGAGCGATGTCAAGGTCGGGCTGCCCCGGGGGCAGGAAAATAGCCGATCGGCCGAACCCGTCGGAGTCGCCGGCCAGGATCGCACCGGCCGCAAGAAGGAACGGGGAACCTCCTGCTTGGCCAGCCTTTGCAACCTGCGCTGGTCACCCATACAATCACCCGATGGACACCACACACTGGACACACTGGCGCTCACAGTTCCCCATCCTGGAGCGGGCGAACTACCTCAACTCGTGCTCCCTGGGAGCCCTGTCCCGGCGCTCCGTGGAACGGCTGTCCCGGTTCCAGGAGGACTGGCACACCCACGGCGCGTCCGCCTGGTACGAGATATGGCTCGGCCGGCTGGCGGAGCTGCGCGGCCGGGTGGGCGGGCTCCTGGGTGCCGGCGACGACGAGGTCGCCTTCTCCGCGTCCGTCTCCGCCGCCCTCTCCGTCATCGGCTCCGCCATCGACTACCGGCACCGGCCCAGGGTGGTCTGCGCCGAGCTGGACTTCCCCACCATCGGCTACCAGTGGATGGCCCGCCCCGACGTGGAGGTGGTGCTCGTGCCCAGCGACGACGGCGCAACCATCGACCTGGACCGGTGGGCCGACGCAGTCGACGAGCGCACCGCCGCCATGGCCACCAGCCACGTCTTCTTCACCACCGGCGCCACCCAGGACCTGAAGAGCCTGGCCGGGATCGCGCGGCGCGCAGGCGCCCTCTTCATCGTGGACGCGTACCAGAGCGCCGGCCAGCTGCCCGTTGACCTGCGGGGCGACGACGTGGACGTCCTCATCGCCGGTCCCCTCAAGTGGCTCCTGGGCGGGCCCGGCCTGGCCTACACCACCGTCCGCCGGGAGCTGGTCACCGAGCTCCGGCCCACCATCACCGGCTGGTTCGGCGCCGCCGACCAGTTCGACTTCGACATCACCCGCCACCAGTTCAAGGACGACGCCCGCCGCTTCGAGCTGGGCACCCCCGCCCTGCCCACCGTCCACACCGCCCTTGGCGGCCAGGAGATCATCGACGAGATCGGCGTCGCCGCCATCCGCCAGCGCAACCAAGAGCTCACCGAGCGTCTCATCGAACGTGCTGGCGACGCCGGGTTCCGCTTCCGCATGGCGCCGGATCCCGAGGCCCGCTCCGCCATCGTCATGATCGCCGCCGCCGACCCCGGCGACGCCGTCCGCCACCTGGGCCAGGCCGGCATCATCGTGGACGCCCGACCCGGACACGTCCGCGTTTCGCCACACTTCTACAACACGTCCGCCGAGATCGACCAGGTCGTGGACGAGCTGGCCCGCTGGAGGGACGGATGAGCCGCGGGCCCCGATCTCCGAGCTCCGAGCTCCGACCGCCCCGCCACCACCCGGCCCCCGCTTGGCTGGCCTCGGCGGATGGCCGGGCGACAGCCGGTACCCGGCGCTCGGCTCGAGAACCTGACTCCGTGCTCTCGTGACGGATTCCGGGAGCCGGCCCGGCGAGATGACCATCAGGGAGGCCCAGGCCGCCGTGGACGCCTGGATCTCCCGGTTCGAAGAGGGATACTGGCCGCCGCTGGCCAACCTGGCCCGCCTGGTCGAGGAGGTGGGCGAGCTGGCCCGGGAGCTGAACCACCGCTACGGTTCGAAGCCCAAGAAGCCCGACGAGCACGAGGCCGACCTGGCCCTCGAGCTCGCCGACATCCTGTTCGTCCTCATCGCCCTGGCCAACGAGCAGCACATCGACCTGGAAGCCGCCTTCGAGCAGGTCCTGGCCAAGTACCGCGCCCGCGACGCACAACGCTGGACCGAGCGGTGAGCACCGAGCTCGAACTTCCAGCTTCGCACACCCGTCTTCACCGGCAGTGGCCGTCTCGAGCGCCTCATTCGACTCTCCCGGAAGATTCGTCCGGTCGATCGCGCCGCGCTGGACCGCCGCAATGAAGGCGTTCTCGAGCAGGCGCGCGACGACGACCAACGCCGCGAACTGCGACGGCTGATCTCTGAGATGCCGGTCCCCGAGACGATGCCCGCGCACGTGCTGGACCGCCACGGGATATGGCTCGGCGAGGTCGACCTGCCGCCCGGCTTGCGGATTGCCAAGATCGGCGCCCATTACGTCCTCGGCATCTCCCGTGATGACATGGACGTCGAGTCCGGCCTCTCCCGCCTTCCGCTTTCCGCCTCTTCCGCTTTCCGTTTTCCGGCCTCTCCCGCTTTCCGCTTTCCGGGTGTTCCCTTTCCGTTTTCCGGCCTCTCCCGCTTTCCGTTTTCCGGCCTCTCCCGCTTTCCGCTTTCCGGGTGTTCCCTTTCCGTTTTCCGGCCTCTCCCGCCTTCCGCTTTCCGGCCTCTCCCGCCTTCCGTTTTCCGGCCTCTCGCTGTTCTACTCCATCAACCAATGCACGAACCACTGCCTCGTCCTCTCCTGAACATCCGCCGCCAGCCACGGCTCCCGGATGCCGTGGGCGCTGCGTGGATACAGCACGAACTCCGTGGGCACGCCCAGCTTCTTCAGCGCCTGGTACCACATCTCCCCCTCACCCAGCGGCGTGCGGAAGTCGTGCTCGCCGTGGATGATGAGGGTGGGCGCGGTCACGTTCTCCACGTACGAGATGGGCGAGCTGGCACGGTACAGCTCCCGGTTCTCGTAGGACGCGCCATCGAACTGTATGTGCGGCAGGCTCGAGTCGGTGGTCTTGGCCAGGCTGTCCCAGCTGGAGATGGACGCCCGGGTGACGCCCGCGGCGAACAAATCTGTCCGGGCCGTGAGCCAGTTGGTCATGAAGCCGCCATAGCTGCCGCCGGTCACGCCCAGCCGGGCCGGGTCGATGTCCGGGAACGCCTGGAGCGCCGCCTCGACGCCGGTGATGAAGTCCTCCTCGTCGATCAGGCCCCAGCCGCCATGGATGGCATGCTTGAAATCGTTGCCGTAACTGGTGGAGCCCCGGGGATTCACATAGAAGACGTAGAACCCGGAGCCCGACAGCGTCTGGAACATGGACGAGAAGGAGTTCCGGTAGACGGAGTGGGGGCCGCCGTGGATGCTCATGATCATGGGGTAGCTCTCGCCGGGACGATGGTCCACGGGCGGGATGACCCAGCCCTCCACCTCGGTGCCATCCGCCACCCGCCACGCAAGGCGGTGGGCCGGCTGGAACGAGACCTCCTCCAGCAGCTCGTCGTTGAAGGACGTGACCTGCACCTCGTTGCGGCCGTGGCCGTCTGACACATGGACCTCGCCGGGCCGGGCCGGGTCCTGGGACGTGTAGCCCATGACACGGCCATCACGGGAGACGGAGACGAAGCCCAGGGCCCGGTCGCCCGCTGTCACCTGCCGCACCTCACCGCCCCGGGCCGGGACCTCGAAGACGTGGGTGTTGGCGTTCACCGTCGTCACCCACCGGACCGCCCGGCTGTCCGGTGTCCAGTAGGGCGACCCGGGCGTCCGGTCCCAGCCGTCGGTCAGCGACCTCGGCTCGCCCCGGGGTGTTCCATCCCGACCGACCTCCACCACCATCACCTCCGTCTCCGCGTTCCACGCGGGCGTGTGGAGGAAGGCCAGGTACCGGCCGTCCGGGGACAGGGCCGGCGACGCCTGACGACCTTCGAGTTCCACTACCTCCCGCGGCTCGCCACCGTCCGCGTCCACCGCCCAGATGCTGCCGGTGGGGTAGAACGCCGTGATGGGGAGCGGGCCGGGCGTCTCGTCCTCGTCGGGGTCCGCCGAGAAGGCGAAGTACGAGCCGTCAGGAGACCACTCCACCTGCCGTACGTTGTACGGAAGTTCCGTCAGCTGCACCGCCTCGCCGCCCTCGGAGGGGACCACGAACAACTGGCTCTTGGACCGGTGCGCCGGGTGCGGCACCCACTCGAAGGAGCCGTCCCGCTTGTAGCGACGCTGCGTCACCACGTGACCGTCGAACCGCTTCGGGTCCAACGCACGGGTGATGGCATCCGGCGCCACCCGCCGCGCACGGCGGTCCGCCCGCTCGTCGTCCGACTCCGGCTCTGTCACGAAGGCGATCCGTCCCCCGTCCGGCGACCAGATAGGCGTCGAACGCACACCATCGATCCGGTACGCCTCGCCACCCGGGCCGCCGACCCGGATGAACCAGACCGTGCCGTCCTCGTCGCCCCGCCGCGAGCTGAACGACAGGACCTGCCCGTCCGGCGACCACCGGGGCGAAGACGAGTTCCGGGTCGGGTCCGTGAACCGCACCGGCTCGCCCACCGGCCGCCCGTTCCGGAGCTCCTGCAACCAGATCGACTGGTTGCTCCGGTTCGCCTCCTCGTCCACCGTGGTGACCTGGAAGGAGACGAAGGCGCCCGTGGGTGACACTTCCACACCGCCCACCGAAACCAGCCGATAGCTGTCCGTCGGCTCGAAGCCCCGCTGCTGGGCCGCCAGCGGCAACGCCAGCGCCAGGAAGAGCAGCAGCTGCAGGGGCAGAGTCCACACCCGGGTGCGCGGGCTCGTACGCACTATAGACATCATCATCTCTCCAGAGATCGGGGTCATCGGGACCGGAGAATAGTGGCCGCGGCCGGGCTGGCAGACAAGTAACACCCGCGCACAACGCACCACTCGCCACTCCTTGCCGCCCGACTACGCGGCGGCCAGGACCCCGCTACCGGCGCCGGTGCCGCCGATAACACTCCCACGCCACCAGGCCGAACGCCGTGGCAAAAGCGCCATCGTCGATCAGTGACTCCAGCTCCACCTCACCAGCCTCCCGCACCCGTATCGCTTCGCCCGGGTCCTGGGCCCGCTCGCCGCCGGGCAGACAGCCGTCCACCAGGACCACGTACAGCCGGTTGTTCTGTAGCGCCGGATTCGGGTCGTACTCCCCGATCAGCGACGCGTCGCCACCCCGGCAGCCCGTCTCCTCCGCCAACTCCCTGAGCGCCGCCGCTACCGGGCCCTCGCCTCGATCCACGAGCCCCGCCGGGAACTCCAGCGTCACCTGGCGGGACCCGGGCCGGTACTGCTCCACCAGCACCAGCCGACCCGCCGCCGTCACCGGGACCACCTGCACCCAGTCGGGCATGTCCAGCACGTAGAAGTCGTGGAGCCCACCCGCGCGCGGCAACCGGTACCAGTCACGCCGGACACGGAAATGTCGATAGCGCCCGACCTCCTCCGACCGGTCCCGTGGCCAGATCAGATCGTCCGGGCCGGTCACCATGTCAGAGGTAGAGCCAGAGGCCGAGGATCAGCACTCCCATCACAAGGATCAGCCACGACCCTGGCCGCAGGGGCCTGATGGCGCCCGTCAGGCCCAGCAGCCCCAGCAGCAGGACGACGATCGCCATCACCAGTAGTAAGTCCATTCCAAGCTCGTTTGATTTGATGAGCAGCAGTACCGACCAGGCACGGGCAGACCGCGTGCCAGGTGGCGGCCACGGCTCACGGCACCAGGACGATGGTGCCGAACGCCTCGCCCGCTTCGAGCCGGGCATGGGCTTCGGCCGCCCGATCCAGCGGCCAGACCACGTCCACCACCGGCTCCAGCTCCCCACGGAAGACACGGTCCATGACCTCGCGGAACTCGACCTGGTTGGACATGGTGGTGCCCAGGATCTCGAGCTGCTTCCAGAACACCAGCCGGATATCCACCTCGCCCTTCGGACCCGTGGTGGCGCCGTAGACCACGAGCCGCCCGGCCCGGGCCAGCGCCCGGACATTCTGCCGGAAGGTGGCCTCGCCCACGCTGTCGAAGACCACGTCCACACCTCGCTTGCCCGTCGCCTGCCAGACCTCCTTGCCGTAGTCCGAATCCGTCCGGTCGTAGACGACGTCGGCGCCCAGGTCGTACACCCGCTCGACCCAGTCCGCGGACGTGACGGCATAGACCCTGGCGCCCAGTCGCTTGGCGATCTGGACGGCCGCCGTGGCCACGCCCCCCGAGGCGCCCGTGACCAACACCGACTCGCCCTGCTTCAGCCGCGCCCGGGTGATCAGGCCGCGCCAGGCCGTGAGGTAGACCAGCGGCGCGGCGGCGGCGGCCTCGAAGCCCACGTGGTCCGGGATCGAGTAGAGGTTCTGCGCCGGCACCACCACGTGCTCGGCGAACCCGCCCTGGGTATGCTCGCCCAGGATCCGGTAGTCTACGCAGAGCGGCTCCTGGCCGGCGAGGCACCACTCGCACTGCCCGCACCAGAGGGAAGGGTTGACGACCACCCGGGCCCCGGGCGACCACTCTGTCACACCTTCCCCGACCTCGTCCACCGTGCCGGCTATGTCCGACCCACCGATATGCGGCATGACCGTCTCGATGGGCAGACCGCGCCGGACCCACAGATCCAGGTGGTTCATACCGCTGGCACCCACGCGCAGCCGGACCTCGCCAGGACCTGGCTCGGGGGTGGGCACATCGTCACGGACCTGGACCACGTCCGGGCCACCATGCTCCTCGAAGATCGCCGCACGCATCGCTCGCTCCCGTTCGCGTCTGTGGACCACAAGATTATCGTCGCACCCGTGCAGGAGCCAGGCCGCGCTGGCGGGGTGCAATGCGTGGCCTGTGCTGCGACGTCTTAGCGGCCGGCCGGAGCAGCAGGGCGTGACATGGCCATGGGACCAGTCCCCCACAACCGGTTGCGACGGCGTTGTGGTGCCTTCTCCCAATAGCCAGTCCTCCCCTGTTCTCCTACCTTTCAGCCATGCGAGAACGAGACCCCGGTGAGATACTCCGGCGCCTGGAGGAGCGGGCCGCACGGGACGCAGCGGAGCGCAGCGCCGCGGAGGCGGAGCCCACGCCGGACCTGATCCGGGAGTTGGGCGGCACCGGCGGCGAGGGCCCGGACCCTGACCTCACCTTCCGCGGCTACCTGGAGACCCACGAGCGGGTCCCCGCCTTCGAGGGATCCGACGGCCAGCCGTACACGGTGGACATCGACACCGAGGAGACCGACGACCCGGCCAGCCCCTGGGCCGCGTTCCTGGTCTTCGTCCGGTGGGCCGACACCGGCGCCGGTATCATGAGCCACCTGACCAGCGACGACGTGGCCCACGGCACCACCGAAGACGACGTTCGCAACACCGCCCTCGACCTGACCCTTTACCAGTTGAAGAGCCAGCTCGACCGCGCCATCCAGCAGCGGCGCGAGCTCCTGGAGGAATAGATGCTGAGACAGAGCTTCATCCTGCTGAGCAAGAGCGACCTGGCCCGGCGCTTCGTCACGCACGCGCCCTTCGCCAGCGCCGCCGCCCGCAGGTTCGTGGCCGGAGAGACGATGGACGATGCCAGCAGCGCCGCCCGGGAGCTGAACCGGGCCGGCATGACCGTGACCATGGACTACCTGGGCGAGTCGGTGAACGACCGGGCCGAAGCCACCGCCGCCGCCGACCAGTACCTGGAGATCATCGACCGGATGGTGGCCGACCAGATCGACGGCAACGTCTCCCTGAAGCTCACCCAGATGGGCCAGGACATCGACGAGGACTTCTTGCGCGACAACGTGAGCCGCATCCTGGAGCGGGCCGCCCGGCACCACATGTTCGTCCGCTTCGACATGGAGTCCAGCGACTACGTGCAGCGGACCATCGACTTTGCCGACCGCGTCCGGGCCGACGGCTTCACCAACACCGGCATCGTACTCCAGTCCATGCTCCGCCGCACCGAGGCCGACACCCTCTGGGCCAACGAGCGCGGTATGCGGGTCCGCCTCTGCAAAGGCGCCTACGCCGAGCCCGAGTCGGTGGCCTACCCGGACAAGAAGGACGTGGACGCGTCGTTCATGCGCTGCACCAGGCTCCTCCTGGAGCACGGCGCGTACGCCGGTATCGCCACCCACGACGAGAAGATCATCCAAGCCACCAAGCGCTTCGCCCTGGACAGGGGAATCTCCCCCGACCGCTTCGAGTTCCAGCTCCTCTACGGCATTCGCCGGGACCTCCAGCGGCAACTCGTCGACGAGGGTTGGCGCGTCCGCGTCTACATCGGGTTCGGCACCGCCTGGTATCCGTACTTCATGAGGCGGCTCGCGGAGCGGCCGGCGAATGTTTTGTTCATCGCGCGGCAACTGGTTCGCGGGTAAGGCAGTACCCGGCGGCGGCTCGCAGGTGGGCTCACTTCGTTCGCAGGCGGGGCTCGGCTTCGCCTCGCAGGTGGGCTCACTCCGTTCGCAGTAGGGCTCGGCCTGCGGCCTCGCAGTGGCTCGGCTTCGCCTCGCAGGTGGGCTCACTCCGTTCGCAGTAGGGCGCGGCCTGCGGCCTCGCAGTGGCTCGGCTTCGCCTCACAGGTGGGCTCACTCCGTTCGCAGTAGGGCGCGGCCTGCGGCCTCGCAGTGGCTCGGCTTCGCCTCACAGGTGGGCTCACTCCGTTCGCAGTAGGGCGCGCACACTCGCGCAGGGGATCAGCCCGAGCCATCCCGCGACCGAGGTGAACCACTGCGAGGGCAACGCCCTCGCCCCCTGCGAACGAAGTGAGCCCGCCTGCGAGGGCAACGCCCTCGCCCCCTGCGAACGAAGTGAGCCCACCTGCGAGGCGAAGCCGAGCCCCGCCTGCGAACGAAGTGAGCCCACCTGCGCCGCACAGCGGCGCCCATCCGGGGTACCACCCCGGATGCTACAGATCACCGAAATATTCCACTCGATCCAGGGCGAAAGCACCTGGGCAGGAACCCGGATGACCTTCCTCCGTCTGACCGGGTGCCCGCTCCGCTGTGTCTGGTGCGACACCGCATACGCCTTTCAAGGGGGCACGCTCATGTCCCTGGATGGGATCATGGAAGAGGTGGAGCGTTTGGGCGCGCCGGTGGTGGAGATCACGGGCGGCGAGCCGCTCGTCCACCGCAACGCCTTCGTCCTGGCCCGGCGACTTCTGGACGAGGGGTATACGGTGCTGGTGGAGACTTCCGGTGCCGTGGACGTATCGGCGCTGGACCACCGGGTCCACAAGATCATGGACCTGAAGTGTCCCGGCTCCGGCGAGTCGTCGAAGAACCTGTGGTCGAACCTTGACCACCTGACGGGGCGTGACGAGCTGAAGTTCGTGATCCTGGACCGGACGGATTACGAGTGGGCACGGGACGTGGTCCGGCAGCGGCGCCTCCATGACAGGGTCTTCGCGGGCTCGCTCCGGGCCATCCACTTCTCCCCGGTCTGGGACCAGCTCCACCTCCCGGACCTGGCCCGCTGGATCCTGTATGACCGCCTGGACGTCCGCCTCCAGCTCCCTCTCCACAAGGTCATCTGGGGCGCCAACGTACCGGGAGTCTGATCGAGGGAGCGGGCCGCTCAACCCTCAGCCCGCTCGGCCCTCAGCCCGCTCAGCCGTCAGCCCTCGGCGAAAGGCAGCACCCGGCAGTCGACGGGGGCGGCGGGCACGGTGAGGCGCGGGGCCTCGACACGGCTGCCGGTGGTGGCGCGGACGGCCTGGACCAGGCTGTCCAGAGCCTCTACCACGGCGGGCTCCAGGTCGATCTTCTCGTTCCGGTCCCGTAGCCTCGCCGCCACCCATCGCCTGCCTTCCGGGCCCACCAGCTCCTCGGCGGCCTCGAGCGCCAGGCCCCGGGCCCGGGCGCCGGTGACCATCCAGACCAGGTCGCGCCGGGCGGCGGTTATCCCCTCCTGGCGGGTCAGCGTGCCGCAGCTGCCCACCAGCAGGCTGAGCAGCGTATTGCGCGCAGATTCGAGGCGCTCGAGCTGGGCCAGCGTCGTCGCCAGCCGCAGCATGGCAGGGCCAGTGAACACGGGCACGGCGACCGACGCCTCACCGTCGGCCCACACGTCTCCCTGGCCCACCCCTTCATGCCCGGCGCGGGGACGGCCTTCCTCGTCGATGACCAGGCCGGCGTTCGGGTCGCCGCCGGAGCGGGCACCCGTATCGGGTCGGCCGCCCGCTTCCACCATTTCGCCCAACCAGTCGGAGGCCAGGATATCGATCTCGCCATCCACGTCCAGCGGCGCCTCCAGGATCCGTCGGGCCAGGTCGAAGGCGCTGGGCGCGCGGAGCTGACCGTAGCTGTGGAGGAACCAGCGCCTGGTCTCCGGATACACGGGCGCCACCTCGTCCAGCAGCGCCACCAGTGACTGGCCGGCGGCACCAGTCACGTCGGGCGGGTTCACGGTCCCGTAGCCGGTGAGCAGGTCGTCCTGCACCGATGACAGGTAGCCGTTTATCCTGCCCTGCTGGGCCAGGGCCACGGCGGTGAACCAGTCCACGCTCCGGGCAAAGACTTCTGCGGGCCGGGTGGCGTGGGCCTCGTGGGGGTGCTTGACGGCGGACGGTGAGATGGAGGCCGCCGTGAGACCCAGCATGACGCGGGCAAGCCGTCCATCCGACTCCCGGACCGCCCGGTCGGTGGCGTAGTCGCCCCGAACGTTGTAGCGCCGGAGCGCCAACTGCCAGTCCAGGTCGTGGGCGATCTCGTGGGCGATGGTCCCTGCGCCCGTGGCCGGCGGCAGGTACATGGTCCGGCTCCGGGGATCGTGCACGGCCAGGGTGCCGGGGCTGCCATCCCGGGGCTGGATCCGGACGCGCAGGCCGCGCACGTCCAGCGAAGGGACCACACGCTCCATGTCCGAGAGTGCGCTCTCGAGCATCCGCCGGTAGTAGGGGGCCCAATGGGCAGGGACCGACTCGGGGAATTCGATGGCCGCCAGTCCGAACCGATCCTCCAGGTCACGACGGGCCGGCCCCCCGAAGCCGGGGAACCACGGCCGCTCCTGCGCGTACGCCCGCAGTGACACCGCCGCCGATAGCACGCTGAGCCGGGCCGCCGCGTCCAACGAGCCACTGTGGTAGAACAGCGCGTACTCCGCCGCCAGTCGCTCCTCGTTCAGGGCGTTGGCGAAGAATCGGTCTCGGGCGGTGCCCGTGGGATCGCCGCGGCCCCGGAACGCGCCGACCGCCACCACCACGGGGGTCTGGGGTGGGTAGTCGTACAACGCCGACTCCTCCGCCAGCATGATAGCCGCCATGGGCGACAGGACCGGCGTCTGGCGGGTCTCCGGGGCCGGGAGCAGGGGGCCTGCCCGCGGCCGCTCGCCGATGCTCCGGATCCCGTCCAGGAGCCGGGGCGCCAGGTTGATGGCGTCCCGCTCCAGCGACGAGCCCACCGCCAGCACAGCCGGCGACTCGACCACGAACCGACGCTCGACCCGCCACACCGTGACCAGCGTGAGCGGGTCCGAATCGTTGCCCGCCGCTCTCAGAAGACGGCGAGCATCATCACGGCTCACGGCCCGGTCCCGGACCAGCGCCGCCGCCTGCGCTACACGGCCCACCAGCCCGGGCGCAACACTGCCCTCCGCCTCGGCCATGGCGTACGCCAGCCGCACCGCCAGCACCCCGGCGTCAGGGTCCGGCGAATTGAGGATCGCGCCCTCTACCAGCTCCAGGTGACGAACCGCGCCAGCCGCGTCACCCGTCGGCGCCACCGCCCGCGGGTCCACGCGGTAGCCCAGACCGTCAACCGTCGCAGAGAGCAGCGACCAGGCCAGCCGCTCCCGCGTCGCACCGTCCAGCCGGGGATCCTGTAACGCGTATTCGATCAGGCGGAACGGACTGCCCAGACCCAGACGCAGCCGCTCCAGGTACCCCGCCCCGATCGCGTCCGCCGATTCCATCCCTTCCGACCGCGAGAGCACCCACGCCACATAGTCCCGGCCACGGGCCAGCTCACGCTCCACGTCGGACGTGAACCGCGGCTCCTCCATGGGTACGCACGACGACACGAGCAGTGCCGCCGCCACCATGACGCTGGCCAGGGCTGTCGCGTGGATTCCCTTCATCGGGGCCTCACAATCGAGTCCGGGGTAGGTCAACAGGCCGCCGCGGGGCCGGGACCGACCTTATCATACAAAGATGCGCCCGCCTCCGGCAGGGGAGCGGAGCACATCCCGCTCCGTCAGCCGCGACCACTTGCCGGGTCCGACCGCTCGCCGTCGTCCGCTTCCTCCACCGCCCGCCGCAGACGAGGCCAGATCCAGCGCGCGTAACGAAGAAAATTTGCCCGGAGGGTCGGTCGTCCCGCCAGGAACGCCCAGGCCGCGACCCCGCCCTTCGCCACGTTGCACTCCCGGCAACACGCCACCAGGTTCCCAATGGAATGGTCGCCTCCCCTCATCCGTGGCTGCACGTGGTCCACCGTCATCTCACCCTCTTCCCCCACATCCCCACAGTAGACGCACCGGTATCCGTGCCTCGCCAGCACCTCCGCCCGCTTTGCCCGCCCGCCACTCCTCAGACCTCTCGTTCCGTCGCTTTCCCGTTCCGAACTCACCGTGTCCCCGGTCCCCGTGTCTCTGGTTCGAGCTGTGGCGATCTCCCCCCATCATATAACCGCTCCGGCCCGAATTGCTCCGTTGCCCCGCCACCAATTTCCCGCCACTATCCACCCCATGCTTTCAGATGCTCGAATCCAGGCCCTCCGCACCGCCCTCGACCAGCACCGCACGCCGCCACCAACACCGGACTCGTCCCTTTCCCAGGCCGCAGTCCTGCTCGTTCTCCGGCTGACCGACCCGCTCGAGCTCCTGCTCATCGAGCGCGCGGAGAAGGAGGGGGATCCGTGGTCCGGGCACATGGCGCTGCCCGGCGGCCGCCGCGAGCCCCGGGACGCGGACCTCCTCCACACCGCCCTCCGGGAGACCTGGGAGGAGACGGGCATCCGCGTCCCCCACGAGTACGTCCTGGGCGCCCTGGATCAGCTCCGCCCTTCCTACCGGCGACGCTTCTCCCTCCTTATCGCCCCCTTCGTCGCCGTCGTGCCGCTGGACACCCGGGGCGTCCCGGCGCCAGCGGAGGTGGAGACCGTCCTGTGGGTCCCGCTACCCCACCTGGCCAGCGAAGCCGCCGTCGACGAGATCCTGATCGAGCTCGAGGAAGGGTCCACCGCGTTCCCCGCCCTCAGCTACCAGGACTACGTGATCTGGGGGCTGACCCACCGGATCATCACCGGGTTCATGGAGGTGGCCCGGGAGGCCGGGGTCGTGTGACGGGACTCACTGCCCAGGGGGCGGAGGCCTGGTCCGCCGCCGGCGGGCCCGTCGAAGCCGGTGGTGTCGTTGGTCAGGAGGAGCCAGGCACCGACGGCCACCCCGGCGGATCGTCACGGACGACGGGCCGGCCCTGACGGCGCGTCCTCCCCCGCCTCGTTCGGCTCCGGCAAGGCCGGTTCGCCCCCCGCACCCGGCCCGCCCTCACCAGAGCCTCCTGCACCAGGGCCTCCTGCCGCCCCGCCGCCCGAAGCCGCACGATCAGCTGCTGACTGCCCCACCACCCCGCGAGCGGCGGCCAACCTCGCCACGCTTCTGCACCGCCCGGCCGATCCGGGCCGCCATCACGTCCAACTGGGAACGGGACGGCACGGGCGCTCCCGGCCGCGGGAGCTGGAGCTCGAAATGCTCGTCCTCCTGGACCGGGATCAGATGCAGGTGGAAATGCTCCACGTCCTGGCCCCCGGCCCGACCGTTCGCCGCGAACAGGTTCACCGCCGCCGCGCCAGTCGCCTCCCGGATACCCGGACCCAACTGCTTCGCCACCTCCAGACAGTGGAGCGCCAGGTCCGTCGGGGTGTCGAACAGGTCGGCATGATGCTCGCATGACACCACCAGCACATGCCCCGGGCTGGCCGGCTGGATGTCCATGAACGCAACCACGGCGTCATCCTCGTAGACGATACTCACTGTCTCCTCACCCGCGATTATCCGGCAGAAGACGCAATGCTCGTTCATGGCGGCCCCACTCCCTTTCCGCTTAGATTGCCTGCATGACTGACAGCACGCCCGCACGCACCGAACCCACGACAAGCCCAGAGCCGGAGCAAGAACCGAGCGAAGGCTTCCCGGCGAGTATGCCCCTGGCCATCCTCGAGTCGGTGCGCCAGCACGACCGTCCCGAAGAAGTGCTGGAGGCCGAAGACCTGCCCCGCAGCCTGCCCCGCCGCCTGGGCCTCACAGGCGTCGTGGACAGCCAGATCCACCACTATCGCGTCGCCCGGAAGCGCCGCGAGCGGATCTCCCACGGCCGACTGGCCGACCTGCTCCGCCTCGTCCTGCGACGCCCCGACTGCGAGCCCATCCTCCGTGAAGCCGGCGCGGGCCTCGCCCGCGAGCACAGCCGCAAGACCCTCTCCCGCACCGCCATCCTCGGCCGCTTCTTCCCCTCCAATTTTGCCTTCCGCCTGGCAAAGCGCAGCCTCCAACGCCTCCTCCGCCGGATCGCAGGAGGCGCCCCCGTGACCGTCAACCGGGACCCCTTCCTGGTCGAGATCGACACGCCCGTCACCGCCCGCGTCGACCGCTGGGGAATCGCCTGCGTACTCTATAGCGCAGCCATAGAGGAAACCGTCCGCCAGACCACCGGCAGCACACCCCACGTCCACCACTCCCACTGCCAGGCCAAAGGCGACACCCGCTGCCGCTGGATCATAACGTAGTGTACTGATGCCGAAGTCCCGTGTAGCACCGAGGCCGTGGCTGCGGCTGGGGGGCAAGGCGCGAGGGTGAGCCATAGCAGATTGGGATGAGAAGGCCAACCTCCGTTGCGGAGTCCGAAGCCTTAGCTTCGTCTCCAAGACATAAACGGGCTCGGAGCCCAAGCACACG
>SLCC01000068.1 GCA_007126035.1 Gemmatimonadota bacterium | reverse complement strand
GGGCCCTCGCGTCGCAGCAGGAGGGGGTGGTGACGCGGTCCCAGCTGCTGGCGCTGGGGATGACGGGGCGGGAGGTGCGGCGTCGGCTGGAATCGGGGCGGCTGGCGAAGCTGCATCGTGGAGTGTACCGGGCAAGCTCCGTGGCGCTGGCGCGGGAGGCGGAGATGGCGGCGGTGTTTGCGTGCGGCGGAAGGGCGTGGGTGAGCCACCGGAACGCGGCCTCGCTGTGGGAGCTGTGTCCGCGGCCCGAGGCGGGGTCCGACGTGGACGTGCGGGTCCCCGAGAACGTGAGGGTTTGCCGGCCCGGGATCCGGACTCGCCGGACCCGCGGTCTCGAGGCCGACGACGTGGCGTACTGGATCGCCTCCCCATCACCTCGCCCCTGCGTACGCTGCTGGACCTGGCTGCCGTGGTGGGGCGGCGAGACCTGGAACGGGCGGTGGCGCGGGCGGAGCGCCGTGGGTTGGTGACCCGGGAGGAGTTGGTCGCATATGTGGAGCGACACCGTGGTGAGCCGGGCGCCCGGGCCCTCGCCGGCATGATCAATCAGGCGGGCGGCCCCGTCTTCACTCGCTCGGTCTTCGAGGAGCGGTTCCGCGACGAAGGGCGCCGGTTCCAGCTCCCGACGCCCCTGTACAATTCGGTCGTCTCCGGGTGGGAGGTGGACGTCTACTGGCCCGCGGCGAGGCTCGCCCTGGAGTTGGACGGGGCGAAGTACCACCGGGCGTGGCGCAGCCAGCAACACGATCGTCGCCGTGATTCCGACCTCGCCGCCCAGGGGGTCAACGTCATCCGCATCACCTGGGACCAACTCGTGAACGAGACGGAGCCCACCATGATGCGGATCGGCCAGGCGCTGGCCATCGGCCGGGACCGCCTGGAGCGACTGAAGGTTGGTTGAGCGGACCGGGTTGGATCGGGCGCGGCGGGAGCGGCGGGCGGGGGACCGGGCCAGGCGGGCGGGGGACCGGGCCAGGCGGGGCTCGGGACCGGGCAAGGCGGGCGGGGGACCGGGCCAGGCGGGGCTCGGGGGCGACGCGGCGCGCCAACTGCCCGATCGCGATCCGGTCGCAGGACGGTGGGGCAGTTCGCGACCGTGGGCGTCGCCAACCGCCTGATCCGGCGTCGGCCGCATCGGGCGATCGGGCAGTTGAGGACGCATACGGTCGCCAACCGACCGATAGCGAGCCGCGAGGGGATCGATCGGGCGGTTGGCGACCGAGTCCTGAGCGCGTTCTCGTTGCAGGCTCGCGGAGCCTATCCGCCCTGAAAGACCAGTCCAAAGCGCTCACAGAGCACCAGTACGCTCTCGAAGTCCATCTCCAGTCCGTACTTCTCGTTGATCTGCGCGATCCGCTCCACGTCGTCCTCCCATACCTCGGCCACCTCTCGCAGGTAGTTCTCGAATCCCGCAGGCGATACGACCTCGATGATCCGGCAAGGTGTGTTGCCGGCGTTCCAGAAGGCGTGCCACTGCCCACGCGGCTTGAACACCCACGTTCCCGGGCTCGCCTCCACGACTTCGTCATCCAGCATCAGCCCCAGTGTCCCCTCCAGGACGTAGGAATACTCATCCTCGTTGTGGTGGTAGTGCAGCGGCGTGGCCAGCGTCCGGGGCGGAACGAGAAAGTGGATGACGGAGAAGCGTTCGCCGGTATCGGGACCAGCGATCTTCCAGTGAGTGGCCGAACCGTCGGCCTCCCGCCAGACATCGCCTTCGTCGGCCAGGATGACGGTAGGCTCGTCCATGCTGGTTCTCGGGTTGTTCATCATGGCTCTCCCTCCGGTTCGACGTAATGCAATGTCCGCCTCTACCGGCCCCCCGCCCGTTCGATACCCGCCCGGGCGTAGCGACGGTTGGGGGTCCGCTCCAGCGACGCCTCGTACGCCGCGACCGCTTCTTTCGCGCGGCCCTCCCGGAGCAGCAGGTCCCCGTACAGCTCGCGCACGGGCAGGACCTCGCCCGGCGTGATCGGGTGCTTCTCCATGGAGTCCTCCCGGTCGGCGGCTTCCCTCATGAGCGCCAGCGCGCGATCGGTCTCGCCGCGCTCGTAGAGGATCCAGGCCTCCAGGGCGTCGCCCAGGGCCCGGGTCAGGTGCGCCCAGTAGGCGTCGCCGCCATCCCGCAGGTCCCGAACGGCCGCGGCGATGCGGTCCCGCTCGGCCTGCGCCTGGTCCAGGTCACCGGTGCGGGCCGCGCCGATGCCGCGGGCGTAGTGGAAGAGGGCCTCCGCGGCCGGGTACTGATCCCAGTCGGTGACGGCCGGCTGGCGCGGCTCGAGGCGGGCGGCGCCCTGCCAGTCACGGCGCTCCAGGTAGTAGCGGGCCTGGGGCGCGGCGAGGCCGTAGGCGAAGGCGAAGACCGGCCAGGTGCCGTCCACGTCGCGGATGCGCGCGAGCGTGTGGCGGGCGCGCTCCTCGTCGCCCATCTGGAGGTAGGCGTACATGGCGTAGTCGAGGGCGTGGATGTAGTGGCCGATGGCGTCCGGATCGTGTTCCGCGTGGCGCAGCGCCGCCGCGGCGGAGCGCTCGTTGAACTCGGCCGTCTCCTCCCACTGGCCGAGGCGCACGAAGATGTGGCTCGGCATGTGGAGGGCGTGCACCGTCTCGGGCGCCAGGTCGTCATAGGCCCGGGCCACCTGCTCCGCACCCTCGGCCAGCTCCGCGCTGTCGTAGGCGTGCAGGAGGTAGTGGTGCAGCCCCGGGTGCTCAGGGTGGTCGTCCAGGTAGCTCAGCAGGATGGCGCCCGCCTGCCGCTGCGGCGTATAGTCCGGCTCTTCCTCGGGCGAGAACTGCGTCTGGGCGTAAGCGACGGTGGCCAGCGCGTAGAACGCCGCCGCCTCCACGTCCCCGGGGTGCGCCTGGTGCAGCTCGCGCTGGGCCTCCTTCCAGGCGATCACCCGTGCTTCGTGATCGGCGGGTCGGCTGGCCGCGGGCGGCACCGGGTCGGTGAAGAAGGCCTCCACGGCGGCGATGTGCGCCTGCTCGCGCGCCGTCGGCGCACCGATCTCCCGGGCCGCCTGCACGGCCGCCTGGCCCCGTTCGAGACCGTCATCGCTGGTGGGGTGCCAGAGCGGCTGGAAGCTGGTCATGGCGATGCCCCAGTGCGCCATGGCGCACGCCGGGTCGGCCTCGGCGGCGGCCTGGAAGTGGGGTCGCGCCTGCTCGTACATCATGTGGTGCAGCTGGGCCACGCCCCGCTCGAACTCCTGCTGCGCCTGGTCGCTACAGGAGATGGGGAAGTCGACCTGTCCCAGCTCCTGGCCATGATGCTGAGCCGTTGCCAGCCCGGCCGAGAGAAGGACGCCGATAAGCGCGGTCGGAATTGTTCGGAGTCTCATGGGCATAACCTCCAGTTGACTGTGGTGAATTCCGTAGCTGTGAACTGCTCGTGTGGGGATGAGTGCGCCGTGTCCGCTCATCCGCTACCGTCCCCATGCCACCGCTCCATGTGCTCGGCGTGGGTCCGCAGGTACGCGCCGTCCTGGTAGTGGGTGTCGTAGAAGCCGGTGTCCAGGTGCTGCGCCTGCACGAAGCCCGGCAGCACGATGGTGCTCCGGGTGCCCGGGAACTTGCCGTGCTTGTCGTGGATGTAGCGGGCCACTTCCGAGAGGCAATCCACGAACTCGGGGTGGTACGGCTCCACGCTCCGCTTCACCGTGGCGGGGTCGCGCCAGGGACCGCTCCCGTCGTCTGCGTACGCCCCGCTGGAGCCGAACTTGCGCTCAACGAACGCTTCCACGGCCGCGTGCATGTCCGGGTAGTACGGCGGGCACAGCGCCTCGTAGACGCCGTCGAGCCCCACCGGGTTCGGGTTGACCCAGCGCTCGTCCTCGGTGTAGCGGAACCCGAGCCCGGCAATGCCCTGCGCCGCACGGGCGCCCAGCACGCTCAGGCTGTCCATGCCATTGAAGAAGAGGCCGCCCAGCCCCATCGCCTGCATCATCAGCATGATGTTGTGACCCATGAACGCCGTCTCCAGGCAGACGCACTCGTGGATGTCGCCCTGAAACTCGGAGAGAGGCAGCCGCTTCTCACGGTTCAGCAGACCGGACCGGACGAAGGGCTCCAGGTTGCCGGCCGGCTCGCCGGTATCGTCGTCGATCACCATCACCCCGTGTCGCGTCATGAGCGCCAGGAGCCCGAGGGCCTCCTCGCTGGCGTCGGCCACGGGCATGAAGAGCGTGGAACCCGGCTTGTTCGCCCACCACAGGTTCGGCGGCAGCACGTGGGGAGGCTCGGACGGCAGGTCCAGCCGCGCGTCCCGGATACGGATCGTGTGCTGCCGGCACACCTCCAGCAGGCGCTCGATACCGCCATGCCCGTCGATGCCCCGCCCGGCACCCTGCTCGTCGTCGTCCTGCTCGTCGTCGCCCCGCCCGTCGTCGCCCCGCCCGTCGTCGCCCCGCCCGTCGTCGCCCCGCTCGCCGGAGTACTCCCGCACCCGCTCAGGCCGGACGTCCCGGGTGCGGGTGCAGTAACAGCCGTCGTCGTCGGTGAAGAAGAGGGCTGGCGTGCCCAGGCCGGCCGCGGTGGGCGACGTGCGCCCGGTGAAGCGCAGCGTGAACTCGCCGTGCGACGCCGGCGTCAGCGGTCCGAAGGGCACGCCGAAACTCCAGCCGGAAACGCCAGTCCCGGCGGCCACGAGAAGCAACTGCTCCAGCTCGGAGAGAGGTAGCGGCTCCGCCGTCGAGCGGTAGGCCAGGGGACCGGACGGGATCTCCATGCCCAGTCCGAAGCGGCGGGCGCGCCGGCCGAAGAGCGCCTGGAGCAGGGGGAAGTCCAGTACCTGGGCGGGAAGGGTGGTGGCCATCGTCGTCGGCGGGCTCTCGACCAACTCGGCGTGCCGGCCATCGCGGCGTTCGGTGGTCATGAGACGTCCTCCAATCATCCTGAGCGAGCACGTGCTGCCAGGCTGCGCGATCCGGAGCTCCTGGACGGCGGCAGCGCGGCGCCGTATCAGGCATTCCCCTACACCGCGCCCGTGGCGCAGTCTTGAGGCCGTAATTCCGATCTTATTGTAACGTGAGGGGTTGGGCCCTAACACGCAACCCCCTTTGTCGGGCGTTCCCCTACAGAAGGCCCTTGACCGTCTCCTGGCCTGGTGGCACTTCACTGGGTGTGGGGAGATCCGGGGGGACGTGGGCGGTGAACTTACCATCGAGTGGTTCCCGCGTGCCCGAACTGCCCGATCCTTGAGGGGCGCGGTTGATCGCCGGGCAGTTGGCGACCGCG
>SLCC01000120.1 GCA_007126035.1 Gemmatimonadota bacterium | reverse complement strand
GGCAGCACCTTCCGGTTCTGGCTACCCCGATGACGATACCGCGGACCACGGAGCCCGGTGGAACGGAGACGGCGGCGACGTCGGATCCCGGACTGGCCATCGTTCGGCAGCGGGACGACGGCGTCCTCGTGGTGCTCGGTGGCGACTGGCAGCTGGAGCACGAGGCGCCCCGGTTCGAGCCCCTGGTGGAGACGGCGCTGCCCGCGGCCGCGCGGAACGGCGGAACGGGCCGCGCCATGGGCTTCGACACCAGCCGGCTGGGCGCGTGGGACAGCAGCCTGCTCGTCTTCCTGGAGCGGGCCGTCGAGTACTGCGAGACCCGCGACATGGAGTTCGACGACGCGGGGCTGCCCCAGTCGATCACGCGACTGCTGGCCCTGTCCCGCGCGGTACCGAAGCGGCCGGACGAGGTGGATGCGCCGGAGCCGTCCTGGCTGGCGCGGGTCGGCAACGCGGCCATCGCAACGTGGGATTCGGGGGTGGAGGCGGTCATGTTCACCGGCCAGGTGACGGACAGCGTAGTCCGGCTGCTGCTGCGCCGGGTCCGGATGCGGTGGCGGGACTTCTGGGTGGTGGTCCAGACGAACAGTTCGGGCGCGCTCCCCATCGTCACGCTCATCGCCCTCCTCATCGGCGTGATCATCGCCTTTCTTGGGGTGGTGGTCCTGCGGCGGTTCGGCGCCGGGTACTACGTGTCGTACCTGGTCGGCTACGGCATCCTGCGGGAGATGGGCGCGCTCATGACCGGCATCATCATGGCGGGCCGGACGGGCGCCGCGTTCGCGGCCGAGCTGGGCAGCATGAAGATCACCGAGGAGATCGACGCGTATACCACGCTCGGGATCTCGCCCATCGACCACCTGGTCCTGCCCCGCGTGCTCGGTCTCTTCGTCATGATGCCGCTGCTCGTGATCTACGCGAATTTCATCGCCATCGCCGGCGGGATGATCGTCGCCGTGGGCCTCCTCGACCTGACGCCGACGCAGTTCGTGGGAGGCATGCTGTCGGTGGTGACGCTCTCCGACGCCATGCTCGGCGTCTTCAAGGGCGGGGTCTTCGGCATCATCATCGGCCTCGCCGGCTGCATGAAGGGGCTCCAGACCGGCTCCGACGCCGGAGCGGTGGGCCGGTCCGCCACGTCCGCCGTGGTCCTTGGGATCACGTTGATCATCGTGGCCAACGCGCTGATCGACTGGCTCGCAGTCCTGCTGAGCATATGACGGGCACGCGGCTCGCCGCTGCAGGGGCGCAAGTGACGCCCGCCATCGAGGTCAGGGACCTGACCATGAGGTACGACTCGCTCGTCATCATGAAGGACCTGAGCTTCTCGGTGGCAGCGGGCGAGGTCTTCGTGATCATGGGCGGAAGCGGGAGCGGGAAGAGCACGCTGCTGAAGCACCTGATCGGGCTGAAGCCGCCGGCGCAGGGTACGATCCTGTTCGACGGCCAGGACTTCGGCGGGGCGGACGCCGACGCCCGCCGGCGGGTGCTCCGGCGCATGGGCGTGCTCTACCAGAACGGGGCGCTGTGGGGCGGGCTGACGCTGGCGGAGAACGTGGCGTTGCCGCTGGAGAAGTTCACGGACCTGAACGCCGATGCCATCGCCGAAGTGGTGGCGCTCAAGCTGGCGCTGGTGGGGCTGCGGGGGTTCGAGGAGTTCTACCCGGCCGCCATCAGTGGCGGGATGCGCAAGCGGGCGGCGCTGGCGCGGGCCGTCGCACTGGATCCGGACGTGCTCTTCTTCGACGAGCCGTCGTCCGGCCTGGACCCCATCAGCGCCAGCCGGCTGGACGACCTGATCCTGGAGCTCAGGGCGAGCTTCGGCACGACCATCGTCGTGGTGAGCCACGACCTGGCCAGCATCTTCAGGATCGCCGACCGTGCGTTGTTCCTGGACATCGAAGCGAAGACCATGACGGCGCTCGGCAGCCCCACCGCGCTGCGGGACGATCCGCCCAGCGACCAGGTCCATCAGTTCCTCACCCGTAGCAGCGAAGGCGCCTCATGAGCATCCGCGCAAATCCCACGGCCATCGGGGCGTTCCTGATCGGCGCCCTGGTCCTGCTGGTGGCCGGCACGGCCACGCTGGCATCAACCGCCTGGTTCGACGAGCGGTCCACGTTCATCAGCTTCTTCGAGGAGTCGGTGAACGGCCTGGAGCGCGGCGCCCCGGTGAAGTTCCAGGGCGTGCCTGTAGGGAACGTGACCCGGATCCGGATCCAGATCGACGAGCGGGACAAGACGTTCCAGGTTCCAGTCGAGTACGAGATCGACCTCACGCGCCTGACCACCGAGCTCGGGACTTATGTGAACCTGGAAGACCCTGACGTACTGCGGCGCCAGATCATCGATGGTCTCCGGGCCCAGCTCCAGATGGAGAGCATGGTCACGGGCCAGCTCTACGTCGAGCTCAGCTACCGCACCGATGCGGCGGCGCCCGAGCTGGAAGAGCGGCGCACTGCCTGGCCGGAGATTCCCACCACGCCGTCCCTCCTGGCGGCGCTGGGTACTGGCGCAGGCAGCCTGGTCGCCGACATCCTGAATGTCCTGTTCCAGGTCAACGAGATGCTGGAGGAAGTCGACATGCCCCAGATCAACGCCGCCGTGGTGGCGTCGGCGGAGGCGGTAGAGCGGCTGGTCGATTCCCCGGCGATCCAGGCGGCCCTCGACCAGGTCCCCGGCATGACAGCGCAGATCAACCAGACCATGGGGGAGTTCGGCCTGCTGGCCGAACGGGCCGGCGCGGCCATCGATCCGCTCCAGCTCCAGCTCGAGGCGACGACCACGGAGATGACGGCCACGCTCCACTCGCTGCGGCAGACCCTGGAAGCGACCCATGGCGTGCTGTCCACCGACTCAGGCCTCGGCTACGGATTGCAAGAGACGCTGGCCAGCCTGCGGGATGCGGCCGACGCGCTCGCCCTGCTCGTCCACTCCCTGGAGCAGAACCCCGACATGCTGTTACGCGGACGGAGGCCGCCGGAGGAAGGACTATGAGTACGACGCACGACGCTCCGCCTTGGAGGCTCCGCATGTCGACACTCGGCGTCATGGCGGCGCTCATCCTGGTATCGTTGCCGGCGTGCTTCGCCCTCGGCCGTGATTCCCCGCCGCTCGAGGTGTACGTGATCGGCGGTGCCAGCTCTCCGGAACATGCTGCGCAGATTCCGGGGCTGGCCGGCATCGCCATCGGCGTGAGACGGCTGGACCTGGCGCCCTATCTCGCCACGCCCGCCATCGCGGTGCGCCGCGGGACCCACGAGATCGTGACGTCCGACTTCCATCGGTGGGGCGAGGATCCCGGCGAAGGGATCAACCGGGCGGTGGCCCGGCACCTGGCCGCCGCGGCGCCATTCCGCGTGGTGGACGTGGCGCCATGGCCGGTGCGATCCAGGTACGACTACCTGATCCAGCTCCGCGTCACGCGCTTCGAAGGGGTGGCGCCCGACGAGGCTGCCGCGCCGGTGGGAGCCGCCCACGTGCGGGCCTCGTGGGAGATCATCCGTCAGCAGGATGAGACCGTGCTCGCCCGGGGAGTCACCGACCACCGGGCTGACGGGTGGAGCGTGGGCGATTACGCCGCCCTCGTCGCCCTGCTGGACCAGGGCCTGGCGGTCCTTGCCCGGGACGTCGCGTCGGCCATTGGCGGCCTGGCGGGCCGCAGCCCGGTTCCGGGATAGGAGGCACGCGAATGGGCCATCTCCCACCCGTTCACCGCCGCAGGCTCGAGAGCGCTTCGTTTCTCGCCCTCGTCCTCATGGCATCGGTCCTCTTCTTCTGGATGATCCGGGCATTCGTCTGGCCCGTGTTCTGGGCCGCCGTCCTGGCGGTGCTGTTTCGCGGGATTCACACCCGGCTGCTCGGAGTGTGCCGCGGCAGGGCCACGCCGGCCTCGCTCCTGTCCATTGGGGCGGTCGTGGCGTTCGTCGTGCTGCCGTTCGCCCTCGTGGCGGGCGCCATCGCGCGGCAGGGTCTCCTGCTGTACCGGGGCATCGCGGCCGGAGAGATCAATGTACAGGGGCCCATCGACATGCTGGAGCGGTCCCTTCCCGCCCTGGCCGGGTCCCTGTCGCGCTACGGCGTCGACCTGGATCAGCTACGCGTCTCGGTGCAGGAGCTGGCGGCAACGGCCACAGGGCTCGTGGCGACGTATGCCCTCGGCGTGGGCCAGGACACCCTGTGGGTGTTGGTGCTGTTCGTCCTCATGCTCTACCTGTTGTTCTTCTTCTTCCGGGACGGCGACCGGATCGTGGCCCGCGTGGCGCGCGTCCTGCCCCTGGGCGAAGAGCGCAGGACCCGACTGCTGCTGAAGTTCACCGAGGTGGTCAGGGCCACGGTGAAGGGAAACCTCATCGTGGCCGCTGCCCAGGGCGCACTCCTGGCTCTGCTCTTCTGGATCGTCGGCATCCAGACCGCCCTGTTCTGGGGCGTGGTGGCGGCGGTGCTCTCCCTTCTGCCCGCCGTCGGCGCCAGCCTCGTCTGGGTACCCGGCGCCATCATCCTTCTTGCCACGGGGCAGATCTGGCAGGGCCTGGTCGTGCTTCTCGGCGGGCTCGCCATCACGGCCGCGGAGAACGTGCTCCGACCCATCGTCATCGGGCGCGACACCAAGATGCCGGACTACCTGATCCTCGTCTCCACGCTGGGCGGCATCATGGTGTTCGGCCTGGCCGGCTTCGTGGCCGGGCCGGTCATCGCCGCGCTCTTCCTGGTCCTCTGGGAGCTGTTCGCCGAGGAGTACAAGCGGGCCGATTCGGAGGCGGCGCCGGACACGGGAGCATCGTCGCCTCCGCCTCCGGCGGCGCCGAACCCGACACCGCCCGTCAAGCAGGGTGGGGAAGGTGGCGACGATGATATGTTCAGGTCTCCGCCGAGCAGGCACGCAAGGTGACGGGCTTCAGGGTCCGCGGTCCTCCTCGCGCACGGGGAGTAGCGGGAGCCAGAGGGTGAAGGTCGAGCCGTCGCCCTCCGCGCTCTCGACGGTGATCTCCCCGCCCAACGCATTAGCCATGGAGCGGCTGATGGAAAGGCCCAGGCCTGCCCCCTGCGTAGCATCCGGAGCCAGGCGCGCGAACTCCTGGAAGATCAGCTCCTGCTTGTCCCCGGGGATGCCGATTCCCGTGTCCGACACGTGGATCGCCACGGCCTCGCCGCCATCCGGCGTCGCGCCGGTCTGGTGGCGCTCCGTGCGGACCTCGATACGCCCATTCTCCGTGTACTTGACCGCGTTGGAGAGAAGGTTTCCCAGGACCTGCCGGATCCGGATCCTGTCGCTCCAGATCGGCGGAAGCCGCGCCGTGGTATCGACACGGAGCTCGAGACCCTTGCCTTCCACCTGTGCCTGATACTCTTCCGCGATCTCTCGCGTGATCTCCTGGACATCGGTCGGCCCGGGCCGGATGTCCATCTTCTCCATCCTTTTGCTCGCATAATCGACCAGCTCATCGATGAGGTCGAGCGCCGACTCGATGGAGGCAGAGATCCGCCTGACGCTCGCCTTCTGTTCGGGTTGGAGATCGCCCTTCAGCCCGTTCACCAGGAGGTCCGAGTACCCGAGCGCTGCTCCGAGGGGGTTCTTGAGGTCGTGGCTGAACCCCTGAATGAGCCTGGACTGGACCTCGGTGACCCGCTCCAGGTCGCGGTGCTGCCGGGTCGCCTCTTCAGCCGCCCGGTGCGCCCGGTCGCGCGCCGCCCGCGTATCACGGTGGAGTCTGGCGTTGTGAATGACCAGGGCGATGAGCGCGGCCGTCTCCTCCGCCTCGGCGAGATCGTCCTCCGTGTAGTGGTGCCTGGTACTGTCGCTCACGAACGTGACGGCGCCCAGGACCACGTTGCCTACCATGAGCGGCATTACAATGAACGAGCCCAGCCCCAACTCCCGAAGCGCTTTGAGGTTCTCATCGCTGCGGGCGACCTGCACCAGCATCTCGTCGGTCACCGCATCGACGACATGAGGCTCCCGGGTGCGCGTCGCGACGGGTGCCCCGAACGGGTCCTCCGTTTCAGGGGGCCAGCTGGTCAGGAGCGCGCGGGCCAGCTCCTGTTTCTCCGGGTCGGGATGGATGATCGCCAGACGCCGCATGGAGTCGGGGCCTTCGATGATGTCGACAACGGACCACGCACCGAAGTCGGGCAGCGAGAGGTGCGCCACTGCGGCGAGGGCCGATTCGTAGTCCTGTGACGTCAGGACCAGGTCGAGGACCGTGCGGAAGGAGAGAGGTTGCCCCGTGGCCGCGTGGTCCGACCCTTCGGATCGGGCTGCGGCATGGAAGAAGGCATCGTGATCGTCCCGTTGCCGTCTCTCGATCATCTTACGTCCTCCCGAGGATTCAACCACCGCCGGATCGGTGAAGGCGCAAGCATCATTCCCGTGGGAGCCGCTGGTGGTGCGCCCGGTCGGCCCTGTCGACGATCTGCTGCCCGTGAGCGGGGCCGGTCGCCACGATGAGCAGAAGGGCAAGGCAGGCGATGGAGCGAGTCGTACCCATGGTGATCTCGGCTCGAAGGCCTCTCCCGGCGTCTCGCGGCACGAATGTTGACCCTTACTCTGAATCTGAGGACCCATGCTTCCGATCGCGAGGAACTGGGGCGGTCAACCGCGGACGTAGCGTGGCGGTACCCCTATTGTCGAACCAGGGTGAGCATATGCGTATTGCATGTTGGATCACGGCCGGCTTGATCGGACTGAGCGGGGCGGTGATATCCCCCGCGGAAGGCCAGAGATTTCCGGGCCTCGGTGGCGTCGAAGGTCGCGCCGGCGCCGTACTCCCTGACGATGGGAATAGCGGTATTACCGCGGCGCTCGACCTGGATCTCGGTTACGTGATCACCCCGCACCTGCGCACCGTGGTCGGCTTCGACTACTTCCAGGCCGGCGTGGCCGAGCGCGCTTTCGGCGCGGCGGGTACCGCCTCCGGCTCGCTCTCGGCCATAGGCGGTCGCGTGGGGGTGCGGTTCGACCTGTTCGGCATTGGGGCATTCCGCCCGTACGGGATCGCGGCGATCACGGGCCACAACGTGACGGTAGAGGGTGATACGCCGGAGGAGGAGGACCTCCTCGATAGGGAGTTCGGCGGATTTGTCACGGGCGCCAGCGTCGGGGCCGGGATGGCCTACGTCCTGGACGGGGCGCAACGTTTCATGGCCACCGGTGAGGTCCGCCGGGTATGGAACGCGAACGTGCCGCACTTTGCGGCTGAAATCGGTCTGCGGGTCATGCCGCGGGGCGCGCGGGCCTACGAGCGGATTCGCAGAGACCCGTGGGAGCGGCGTGCAGCGGACGCGGAGCGTGCGCATGCGGAGCGCGAGCGGCTGGAGGCCGAACGTCGCCGCGCGGATCAGGAACGCCTGACGGCAGACGAGGCGGAACGGCGCGCCGAGCAGGAGCGTATGGCACGCATGACGGAAGAAGAGCGCCGGCGCGCGCGGGCGGAGGCCGAGGCGGAACGGGCCCGGGCGGAAAGGGAGGCCGCCGCCCGCGCGGAGGCGGAAGCCGAGGCAGCGCGGGCGCGCCTGGAAGCTGAGGCGGCAAGGGCGGAGGCGGAGGCCGCGCAGCGACGGGCCCGGGAGGCCGAGGAGCGGCTGTACCAATCCCTCCTCGACCTGGACCGGCTGATGACGAGCGTGACGGCGATCCGGGAGACGGAGCGAGGGTTGAGCATCGTGCTCGGCCAGGGCCTGTTCGCGGTGGGGCAGTCGGACCTGTCGCCGCGGGCGCGCGACGAGGTCGGCCGGATCGCCGCTGTGCTGGCGCAGTTCCCCCTGCACAGCATCTCTGTCGAGGGACACACCGATTCGACCGGCTCGCTGGAGTTGAACCAGATGCTATCCGAGCAGAGGGCGGACGCGGTGCGCGCGGCGCTGGTCTCCCACGGGATCGATCCCGGCCGCGTACATATGATCGGCCACGGTCCGAGCCTGCCCATGGCCGACAACGCGACCCCCGCCGGGCGGGCGCAGAACCGCAGGGTCGAGATTGTGATCCTGGGCGCACGCCGTCAAGGCTCCTAGAAGTGGAGCCACAGGACTGGCACGAGCCCTGCCGTGGCTCTCGCCGCCATGTTACATGATACTCGAACAGGGGAGCGTAACCATGCGCATCGGTATCGGACTCGGGACCCTCATCCTGATCATCCTCATCATCGTATTCCTGTTCTAGACGCCTATCGGACCACGTGCGGGTAGGAGTGGTTCCGCCGGAACGAGGAAACGGTGCGCACAGCAGCTCAAGGCGGGGCGCGAATTAGCGGTCGACCCGGGTCCACGATTGACATCGTATCCTCCATTCCAGGGTCATTGTCCCGCCTGCGTCCATGCTTCTCCGTACCAGGAGAACGCAGTCCGGAGTCGGCGAGGATCAGGGTTGCAGGACGGCCGCGGCCCGGGCGCTGTCGCCGCGCAGGACGTAGTGTCGGGCGAGGCGCTCGGCGGCCTCACGGGTGCGGGGGTTGTCGGCGCCTCTGGACTCGCGCAGGTCTAAGTAACCCTGGAGGAGGAGCGGCTCGGCCTCATCGAGGCGGCCGGTGTGGCAGAGGTGCTCGCCGAGGACGCTCCTTGCCGAAGCGACGAGCCAGTGCCCGGCAGGCAGAGTGGTGTGCCGCACCGCGAGCGACTCGCGGAGGGCCGCCTCGGCTTCCGCGGACCGGTGCTGCGCGGCGAGGCTGAGCCCCAGGGTCTGGAGCGCGGCGGCGACCATCGGGTGCTCGTCGGGCAGGGTCCTTCCGCGGAGCGCCAGGATGCGGGTGGCGGTCGCCTCGGCCGCGGCGTAGTCGCCGCGGTCCTGGAGCAGGGTCGCGTAGCCGTACAGGGTCCACGCCACGTCGGGATGCTCGGGCCCGAGCAGGCGAACGCGAAGATCGAGGGATGCGCGGAAGAAGGAGTCGGCAGCCTCGAAGCGGCCCTGCTCCAGAGTAACGAATGCGAGGTTGTAGAAGGCCGATGCCAGATCGGGGTGGTCGGGACCCAGGGCGCGGCGCTGGATCTCGAGGGCTTCGCGCTGAAGCGTTTCGGCGGCACCGTAGTAGCCCTGCTGGCTGCGCACGACGGCAAGATCGTTGAGGCCGGCCGCGACGTCCGGGTGGTCCGGCCCCAGGAGTTGGCGTCGGACGGCGATCACCGCCTCATGCTCGCGGGCGGCTCCAGGCAGGTCGCCCCGGGCCTGGAGCAGCCTCCCCGCCGCGCCCTGGAACTCGGCGAGCTGGATCGAGTCCTGCCTCGTGGCGGGCCGGAACGTCGAGAGGGCCTCGCGCAGAAGTGGTTCGGCCCGCTCGAGGTCCCCGCGGTAGACGAGCAGGCCGGAGTACTCACCCAGGCTCGCGGCCAGCACGTTCGGCGGTAGCGCGGGCAGGCCACGTCGGATCCGGAGGGCACTGCTCAGTAGCGCGTCCGCCTGGTCGAGGTCGCCGAGGCCCGCGTAGGTCTTGCCTATCGCCGTCTGGATGGCTGCGAGCACGTCGGGCTGATCCGCGAACTCGGTGGCGGCCCGCTCGGCTGCACCGGCCAGCAGGTCGGAGACCCGCAGGTCCATCCCTTCCGCCCACGGATCGGGCGAGCGCAGCATCCCGGCCAGGAAGTCGCTGATCCGCTCCGCCTTCCTTGCCTCGACCTGGGCTCGATCCCGCTCGATGGCGGCCTGCCGTGCCTGCACCGACGTCGTCGCGATGCCACCAGCCAGGGTGGCGACGATCAGGGCGATGGCCGCCACGCCGGCCCGGTGCCGACGCGCGAACTTGCCTGCTCGATAGCCCAGCGTGTCTCCCTGCGCGAGGACCGGCAGCCCCTCCAGGAACCGACGGATATCCTCTCCCAGCTGCTCGACCGACGCGTATCGCCGAGCCGCCTCCTTCCGCATGGCCTTCAGAACGATGCGATCCAGGTCGCCGGCCAGCGCGCGCCGAAGGCGGGTGACGCTTCCTTCTCCAGTCGCCGCTGCCGTCTCCTCGGTCACGGCCGCGCTCGGCGGCTCGGGATCGGTCTCCAGCAGGTGCACTATGTCGAGCGGCGAGGTTCCCGTGATCACGAACGGATGGCGCCCGGCCAGCAACTCGTATAACACTACCCCGAGGGAATAGACATCAGTGGCGGTGCTGACCGGATCGCCCCGTAGCTGTTCCGGGCTCGCATACGCAGGGGTGAGCGGACGCTGCGCCGTCGCCGTCACCTGCTCCCGCGGCCCCGCGGCCGACGGATCGGGTAGCAGCTTGGCGACCCCGAAGTCCAGCAGTTTCACCTCGCCGTCCACCGTCACCAGGATGTTGTCCGGCTTGAGGTCCCGGTGCACGACCAGGTGGCGGTGCGCATGCTGGACGGCCTCACACACGGCCTGGAAGAGCCGGAGCCGGACATGGACCCTGAGCCCGCGCGCCGCGCAGTAGTCGGTGATGGGCTCGCCGTCGACGAACTCCATCACCAGGTACGGCCGCCCGTCCGCTGCCGACCCGCCGTCCAGGAGCCGGGCGATGTTCGGGTGCTCCAGCCCGGCCAGGATCTGACGTTCCTGGCGGAAGCGGCGCACCAGCGCTTCGCCCGCGATCTCCCGGCGAACCAGCTTGATGGCCACCCGCTTGTCGAACTGTTCGTCGTCCCGGACCGCTTCGTGGACGGATCCCATTCCCCCGCGGCCCACCTCCCGGAGGAGCCGGTACGTCCCGATCCGGAGCCCCGCCGGCTCCGGATCGCCCTCATCGGCAACGAGCGGGACGAGGCGCTCGAACCGCTCGCCCCCTCGCCCGAGAGCCGCCAGCAGCTCCAAGACCTCGCGCCGCACATCTTCGTCGCCAGCCGCGAGTGCGGTCACCGCGGCATCCCGCTCGCCGGGCGGAAGGTCCGCCGCGTGGTCGAAGATCGCCCGCACCCGCTCCCGCAGCCGATGCGAATCATTCATGGCCGGCCCGCTCGTCTACCCCATTTCCCTGCTCAACCACGCCTTCGCGAAGCGCCAGTCACGCTTGACCGTCGCCGTCGAGATACCCAGCGCCTCCGCCACCTCCTCCGTTTGCAGCCCGCCGAAGAAACGAAGCTCTACCACCCGCGCCGCCCGCTCCTGGAAGGCCCCCAGGCGGGTGAGCGCCTCGTCCAGTGCCAGCAGCTCGATCGGACGCTCATTCTCGATCGCTGCGCCATCCACCAGCGTCACCCGAGCGCCACCGTAGCGCTTGGCCGCCTTTCGTCTTCGCGCATGGTCGACCAACGCGCAGCGCATGGCCGTGGCCGCGACCGCCAGGAACTCCGTTCGGCTCGCCCACCTGTAGCCACGGCCCGACAGGCGGAGGAATCCCTCGTGGACCAGCGCCGTGGGCTGGAGTGTGTGGTCCGGTTTCTGGCCGCGCATGCACCGCGCAGCGATGCGACGCAACTCGACGTAAGTCTCCTGGGCCAGGGCTGCCGTCGCGCCGGCGGACCCAGTAGACCCGTCCAGCGTGTGCCGTTCGGCCGGACCACCATCCGACGTCGTCACGCCGCACCCCCGTGAATGGGCAGAAGAGCTTGACTGGGTGAAATATAGGTTGTCGTGGTGGATCGTACCATGCAGCTGATCGGTCCGGGTGGGGTCTGCCCGTGGCATGAGCGAAGGACACTTCCGGACGCCTTCGACGAGTTGGTGGACTCCCGTCAGAGCCTTGCGAGATCAAAGCGCCACGATGCGCTCCACGCTCAGCTCGCCCACTGGAAGCAGCTCTTCCACGAGCTCCTTATCAGTCCACTCGAACCTCACGCAGAAGCCGCAGTCGGAGCTGATGTGTCGCGGAACCGCGATCAGCTTGTACGCCACTCCTGCCTGGGCGAGGACCTTTTCGGCTCCAATGGCGCCTTGAACGGAGCGGAACAGAACCGCGCCGAAGCTTCTTCTGGATTCACAACTCGACAATCTTCCCAGCCCCAAGCAGCCTGGCGGCAATGTCGTACATGTTGGATATCTGTCCGACAGCCAGCTTGTCGGTCAGCTCGAAGTAGCCCAGGCAGGCGCCGCACGCCAGGATATCGATCCCCCGCGCCTCAAGCGCGCGGACGTCATCCAGTGCCGGAGACCCTTCGGTCACCAGCTTCACGCCGGTGTTCATGAATATCGCCGTGTCGGGTCTCGGCGTC
Organism: Gemmatimonadota bacterium; assembly: GCA_007126035.1. Lineage (GTDB taxonomy): Bacteria > Gemmatimonadota > Gemmatimonadetes > Longimicrobiales > RSA9 > SLCC01. The sequence goes on along the minus strand of SLCC01000120.1, from coordinate 5,498 downwards.
ACCTCCGACAGGGAGTGGAAGAAAGTTCCCATGAGCCTCTCTCCCAGCTCGGCAGGTCCGCGACCGAAGCAGTCGGACGGCACGAACAGCACCAGCGGCCCCTCGACCGTGCCAACCGTCGAAGCGACAGCCTCGTCTTCGCCGACCGGCGGCTGGGCCGGAACGCCCTCTCTCTTGATGATGACGTGGATACCATCATCCCTCTCGATGACCTCGAGACGGCAGCCCTTCGAGCGCGCAAGCCTACTCACGTTCTCGACGGCGGCACGGCTGTCGACTATGGTCGTCACCTCCGAGTGCGACGCCATGGCCTTGGTCGTCAGCATGACCGGCTCCGGGCACGCAAGCCCGCGAGCGTCCACGGTCTGTTTCATGACATGGCTCCTCTTCCTTGCGTCGCGAGATCTCGCAGCGCGTCCAGCGCGGTGGATACTTCCGACTGAGTGTTGAAGATGCCCAGGCTGAAGCGAACGGCCCCTTCCGGGAAGGTCCCCAGCGTGCGATGCGCCAGCGGGGCGCAGTGAAGCCCCGCTCGGCAGCAGATCCCGAAGCGATCCTCCAGAGCTTGAGCCAGCTCCGAGCAACTCCAGCCGTCCAGGTTGAAGGAGACGATGGATGTCCGCCGGCGAACGTCGGCGGGCCCAAGGATCCCGGTGACCGGTATGTCCTGGAGCCCGTCAATGAGACGCGCGGTGAGGTCACTCTCATGCTCACGTATCGCGGACAACCCCATCTCTCGGATGAAGCCGATCCCCGCGGCGAGCCCCGAAAGGCCGACCGCGTTCAACGTTCCCGCCTCGAAACAATCGGGCAAGAACTCTGGGTGATTGTCCGACTCCGAGGAACTCCCGGTACCGCCGCGCAGAAGCGGCCTCAGTCGACTCCTTGCGCGCTCTCCGACACACAACCCTCCAGTCCCCTGCGGTCCCAGCAGCGCCTTGTGCCCGGTAAAGGCCAGAAGATCGATGCCCATCTCCTTCATCTCTATCGGCACGGCGCCAGCGCTCTGCGCGGCGTCCACACAAAAGAGCAGATCGCGCTCGGCGGCCAGTCGCCCGACCTCGGCGACCGGCAACAGCGTGCCCACGACATTGGACGCGTGGTTCAGAACGACGAGCTTCGTCTTGTCCGTGATCGCCCTCCGGACATCATCCGGGTCGATTGTTCCATCGCCGGCGCAGGGAAGTCGCGCTACCCCGACGCCGCCTTCCTCGAGAAAGCGAAGTGGGCGCAGGACGGCGTTGTGCTCCATCGCGCTGGTGATCACGTGATCACCGGGCTCGAGGAGCCCGTACAAGGCCAGGTTCAGCGCCTCGGTGGCGTTCTTGGTGAAGACCACCGCCAGGGGATCGTCGAGGAGGAACAGGCGTGCGACGCTCTCGCGCGCGCCATAGACGCTCCGCCCCGCTCCGATCGACAATGAGTGCCCCGAGCGACCCGGGCCGACCCCGCACTCTCGGAGAAATCGCTCCATGGCCGCGAGCACGACCTCCGGCTTGGGCCATGAGCCCGCGGCGTTATCGAAGTAGATCATCTCTCCAGAGCTCCTCCACCGCTCTCTTCTCCTTGTCGCCGTCCGTGAAAGCTAAGGCCTCGAACCGGGAGGGCAACGTCCAAGCGTACCGCGGGTTCTGGAAGGAGCTGGCCTCGGTGTAGTGACAAAAACCAACCAGCGAGAATGAGCGAAGTGCTCCCGTCCCAAACACTTACCCGAACACACACTGTAAGATTCCAGCCCCGCTTGACACGGTGACCGGGCCACCCTACCGTTGTTTAACGGTGGGCAACTATTGATCCCCGTTAATCAACTTTGGAACCAGCCGGGGCTGCCGGCGCCGGCTGCGTGCCCAACACACGGTGGGAGCACCTATGGACATGCAGAGGCGGACTTTCCTGGGGCTGGCGGGTGCGGTGGGGGCGGGTGGACTGGTCAAGGGACTCTTCGGAGTGGGGCTGGGCCCGACGGAGGCCTACGCGCACACCGCGAGACCCATCCGGGGCAAGATAACGACATCGGTCTGCCCGTTCTGCAGTGTGGGCTGCGGGCTCCTCATCAGCGCGGCTGGTGGGAAGGTGGTGGGCCTGTCGGGCGACCCTGATCATCCCATCAACGAGGCCTCCCTCTGCAGCAAGGGCGCGGCGGTGAGCCAGATCGCAAACAGTGACCAGCGGGCCACCAAGGTTCTCTACCGTGCGCCTGGCGCATCGGAGTGGGAGGAGAAGGACTGGGATTGGGCGCTCCCGCGGATCGCCCAGCGGATGAAGAAGACCCGGGACGCCACCTTCCAGCAGCGGGACGCTTCGGGCCGCACGATGAACCGCACACTGTCCGTGGCGTCACTGGGCGGCTCGGCCATGGACAACGAGGAATGCTATCTCCTGAGCAAGGCGGCCCGGGCCATGGGGATGGTCTACCTGGAGCATCACGCCCGTCTCTGACACAGCTCCACAGTGGCCGGTCTGGCCGCATCATTTGGTCGGGGCGCAATGACCAATCATTGGACCGACCTGAAGAACGCCGATGTAATCATGATCATCGGGTCCAACGCCGCGGAGAACCATCCCGTCTCAATGCGCTGGGTCCGCAAGGCCATGGACGCCGGCGGTAAGCTCATCTCGGTGGATCCCCGGTTCACCCGGACATCCAGCCAGGCGGACCTGTACGCGCCGCTCCGCTCGGGGACGGACATCGCCTTCATCGGCGCCATCATCCACTACGCGCTGGAGGCCGACCGGATCCAGCGTGAGTACGTGGTGGAGCACACGAACGCCAGCTTCCTGGTGGACCCGGACTACCACTTCGGGGACGGGCTCTTCGGCGCGGTGCGCAACGGCGCCTATACCCGGGATAACTGGCGCTTCCAAAGGGACGCGCGCGGGCAGGTCCGAACCGATCCCTCGCTGGAGCACCCCGACTGCGTGTTCCAGCACCTGAAGCGCCACTACGCCCGTTACGACTTCGAGACGGTCTCGCGGGTGACGGGCACGCCCGTGGCGAAGCTCCGGGAGGTGGCGGAGCTGTTCACGTCCGCTCATCGCCCGGACCGAGTGGCGACCATCATGTACGCCATGGGGACCACGCAGCACACCCATGGCACGCAGAACGTCCGGGTCTATTCCGTCCTCCAGCTCCTCATGGGGAACGTGGGGCTGGCCGGCGGCGGGATCAACGCGCTGCGGGGCATGCCGAACGTGCAGGGCTCCACCGACCACGCGCTGCTCTTCCACATTCTGCCCGGCTACCTGCGGGCCCCGGTGGCGGAGGACCAGTCGCTGGCGGCATACCTGGCCAAGGCGCCGACCACGGCCGATCCCCAGAGCGCGAACTGGTGGCAGAACTACCCGAAGTACACGGTGAGTCTGCTGAAGGCGTTCTGGGGCGAGCACGCCACGCCGGAGAACGACTTCGCCTATCACTACCTGCCCAAGGCGACGGGGAATCACTCCCATATCGCCTTGTTCGAAGCCATGGGCCGGGGCGAGGTCAACGGTCTCATGGTGTTCGGCCAGAACCCCGCCGTGGGCGGCCCGAACGCCAACCTGGCGCACCGGGCCATGGACAAGCTGGACTGGCTGGTGGTGGCCGAGCTCTGGGAGACGGAGACGGCGGCGTTCTGGAAGCGGCCCGGGGCCGATCCAGCTGCCATCGACACGGAGGTCTTCCTGCTCCCGGCGGCGGCGTCCATGGAGAAGGAGGGGAGCCTGACGAACTCGGGCCGGTGGGGCCAGTGGCGCTACAAGGCCATCGACCCGCCGGGCGATGCCCGATCCGATCTCTGGATCATCACCCAGATGGTCCGACACCTGAAGTCCCTATACGAGACGGAGGGCGGCGCCTTCCCGGAGCCCATCGTCCATCTGACGTGGGACGTGGGTGACCTGGACCACCCGGACTCCCACGCCGTGGCCCGTGACATCAACGGCCGGTTCGTGGCCGACCGGGTGATCGATGGCCAGCGCTATCGGAAGGGTGATCAGGTCCCCGCCTTCGCCCTTCTCCAGAGCGACGGCTCCACGAGCGCCGGCAACTGGCTCTACACCAGCTCCTACACGGAAGCGGGCAACATGATGGCCCGGCGTCAGCGGTCGCGCCCGGAGGATGATCCCATCGCGTTGCACCCGGGCTGGGCCTGGTGCTGGCCGGTCAACCGGAGGATCCTGTACAACCGAGCCGCCTGTGATGGCGCGGGTCGGCCCTGGGCGCCAGAGAAGGCGGTGGTGGCGTACGACTGGGAGTCTGGCAGCTGGAAGGGCGACGTTCCGGACGGTGGCTGGCCGCCCATGCGGCGGCCCACCGGCGAGGTGAACCCTGCCGGCCGGCGGGCGTTCATCATGTTGCCCGATGGCCAGGCCGCCCTGTTCGCACCCGGGCTGGCGGACGGGCCGTTCCCGGAGCACTACGAGCCGCTGGAGAGTCCGGCGACCAACCTGCTCTCCGGGACGGCGCTGTCGCCCGCGGTGACGGTGTGGCGTCCGGACGAGATCGGGACCAGCGAGGAATACCCCATCGTCGGCTGCACCTACCGTGTGTCGGAGCACTTCCAGTCCGGTGGCATGACACGGAACATGCCATGGCTGGTTGAGCTGGTGCCGAACAACTTCGTCGAGATGAGCACGGAGCTCGCCGCTGACCGCGGCATCAGGAACGGTGACCTGGTCCGGGTCAAGACCATCCGGGGCGACATCGAGGTCTACGCGGTGGTGACGCGCAGATTCAAGCCGTTCAACGTGGACGGACGCACCGTCCACCAGATCGGCATCCCCTATCACTTCGGGTTCATGGGCCTCGGTCGCGGGCCCATCGCCAACATCCTGACCCCCCACGTGGGGGACGCCAACACGACGATCCCTGAATACAAAGCGTTCCTCTGCGATGTGGAGCGGTTGGAAGGAGGCGTCGCATGAGCTGGGGCGTACTGGTCGACACGACGCTCTGCACGGGCTGCCGGGGATGCCAGGTAGCCTGCAAGTCGGAGAACGGGAAGCAGGCGGTCAACACCGAATTCTTCGCGGGTCCGGGAGGGTACCAGAATCCGGCCAGGCTCTCCTCGGACACCTACTCCCTGGTGACCTTCCACGAGGTGGAGAACGGCACCGGCGATCTCGACTGGGTCTTCGCCCGGCGCCAATGCATGCACTGCCTGGACCCGGCCTGCGCGTCGGCGTGCCTGGTGGGTGCCATCACCAGCGATCCGAACGGGGTGGTGAGCTACGACGAGAGCCGCTGTATCGGCTGCCGGTACTGTCAGCTCGTCTGTCCGTTCGCCGTCCCGTCCCTCGAGTGGGCGAAGGCCGTCGCTCTGATCCGGAAGTGCGGCTTCTGCGCGAGCCGGATCGAGCACGCCGAGGTCCCGGACGTCCTCAACGAGGGACACAGCACGGAAGACGTGCTGGATGAGGACAAGAAGGCCCGGCACCTGGCAGCCCAAAAGGTGCCGGCGTGCGTGAGCACCTGTCCCACGGGGGCCCTCGAGTTCGGCGACCGCGACGAGCTTCTC
>SLCC01000161.1 GCA_007126035.1 Gemmatimonadota bacterium | reverse complement strand
GCGGATCCTTCCGCGGCACCCCCGACGATGACGCCATCGCGGACGACGAGGCGCGCCCCGGCGGATCGAGCGCGTTCCACCGCCTCCGCTTCCGGCACCCCCAGCGGGGCCGGGGTGGTATCTCGCGCCACCATGTTCTGAGCCGTTCTGATACGGATGATGGCACCGTCGCCCCGCACGACCTCCACGTGGGCGATGGCATCCGCCGCCACTCGCCTCGCCTCGTCGGCACGGACCACCACTCCATCCACCACGAAGACCACGTCCTGTGACTGGTCCGTTGTGAGCGGGATCAGCTTCAGCTCCTGCGCATGGGCCTCCACGGCGGCCACGTCCAGCTCGTCGATCTCCACGGCGGTCAGCATACGCGTCTCGCAGGCCGCGAGCAGCGCGGCGGTTCCCAGCACTCCGAGCGCCGCGGCGCGTACGGCGGCGATTCGCACAGTCCGGTTGTTCATGGCCAGTATCCTGGTCTCGAGAGTCGAACGGGAGCCGGCCAGCGCCGTGACCCCCAGGGAAAGGCCGGACCCGCGCCCGGCGATGTCGATGAGCATCGAGCCATAACACCGCGGCGCCACGCCGGCGCGCAGCACGCGGGCGTCGCAGTCCAGCTCCACGGCCGTCTGCAGTCGAGCCAGCATCCACCAGGCCACGGGGTTCCAGGGCATGAGCGCCACCGCCAGCCAGCCGGCCAGGAGCGTCAGCGGGTCACGGGCGCGCAGGTGCTCCCGCTCGTGCAGGACCACCAGCCGCTGCTCTCCGGGCGACGTGGTCAGGAGCCATTCGGGCACCACGATCTCGGGTCGCAGGAGACCCAGCACGGCGGGGCCCGCGGCCGGCGACACCCGCACCCGCTCGCCCCCGACCTCCCGGAGCGGCCAGCGCCGGCGCGCGGAGCGGTAGCGCAGGAGAGTGGCCATGCCCAGGACCAGCAGCGCCGTCGAGAACGTCAGCCAGGCCAGGGCCAGGATGCGGTCGGCTCGGTCGGCTCGGTCGGCTCGGTCGGCGGCCAGCGGCGCGACGGCGCGCAGCGGCCAGTGCACCGCCTCGCGCACCGCCACCAGCGGCCCGCGCAGCGCCTCACCCACCACCGCCAGCCCCAACACGCCACGATTCACGTCAGCGCCCGGCGTGCCCACAGCGACGCCGTCCAAGCCCCCTGGCGCCGTCTCGGAAAGCTCCGGCGAGACGGCGACCGGCGCCGACGGGGAGGCGGGCATGGCACGGTACGGTGCCAGCCCCGCCAGGAGGACCACCGCGAGCAGCGCCGAGATCCACACGAACCGCGCTGGCTGCCGCGTGGCCCGCACCACCTCCTCCAGGCACCGCGCGGCGGCCGCCACCAGGACGCTCACGAGCAGCGTATAGACCATCCAGCTCACCATCATGAGCCCTCCTCCAGCCGCTCGTCCAGGAGCCGACGCATACGCTCCAGCTCCTCGCGGCCCAGACGCCGGTCCGAGACCAGCTGGGCGAACAGCGATTCCGCCGACCCCTGATACATGGCGTCCCGGATCCGGGCCAGCGCGCTGTCACCCGCCGCCTCCGGCGCCACCGTGGGGTAGTACCGGTACGCCCGCCCCTCCGACTCGTGGCGCGCGTAGCCCTTCTCCTCCAGCGTCTGGAGGACCGACAGCACCGACGTGTACGCCAGCTCCTCGCCCAGCGCAGCCCGCACCTCCGCCACCGTCCCCGAACCGCCTCGCCAGAGGATGCTCATGACGTCCAACTCGCGAGGGGTGAAGGAGAGTTCGTCCATGGTCGGCCTTTCTGTCTACGGGGTCTCCCGTAGAAGATGGGGAGGGGTGTGGGGTTTGTCAACGGGTTTTCCCGTAGACCGGAGTCGGCCTATGCGGATCGCCTTGGTGTCCGGTGGCTCCCTTGCCTGCCTGCCGGCCGTCATGGGGCACTCACCCGCGCCATCTCGACCTCGCCTTCGGCTCGGAGGGCCCACCGGGTGAGGCTACCTTCGTCGAGAGACAAGGTCCAGATCTGTTCCCGCGTCCCTGACTTGAGCATGCTGCGGCCCGGGTGGGCGATCGCTCCTGGATGTCCACGACCCGGTCCAGCGCCCGAATCCCGGCGTCCATGATCCGCTCCAGGTCCGCATCGAAGACTCGCTGCCTCGGAAGGGGAACGGTCAGCGAAGATCCCGCCCAGCAGGGCGGTGGCAGCGAGCGTCATGGACATGGTCACAACTCCGGATTCGAGATCGGTGCATCATGCTGTTGCGAGGCGGAGCTGGGCTGCGTCGCCTGGCCGCCTTCATGGATTCGGAATTGAACCACCTGGGGCTCCCCCAGGGGTCCGAAGGTTCGCACCCAGAACCGGTCCCCGTGGGCGTTGAGCCAGACATGGCCGGGAGGAATCTCGATTCGACCCAGTGGCTCCCCGCCAGGAGACCACACATCCCACACACCCGGCTCATGCCATCTGAAACCGGACAGACCCTCCACCTCCTGGGCCTCGACGCGCAACCGGGCCCAGATACGGCCATCCAGGTCCACGGAAAGGGACTCGAGGATGGGCTTTTCGGGATCGAGGCTCGGGGGTGCGGCAACCCTCGGGTCCTGGCCGATGCGCTCCTCCAGCTCTCGCCGCTCCGCCGCTGTCTTCATGGCGGGTCGTGCTGCCACCCGGGCCAGCGTATCGGCGAGCGACCCGTCTGCGGCCTCGCGAACAAGGACATAGCTGCGGTTGTGGGCGCGGATCACCTCCCCTCCAGCCCCCAGAACATGCAGTGTGCGCGTCAGGTTCGGGACCACGGGCCCAAGGGGTGTGGCGAAGACCATCCCACCCCCGGACTCCTCGTCCGGGGGCGGTGCGGGGATCCGCGCCACGACCTCCAGGTGCTCGTCCACCCGCAACCATTCGTACGGGGGCGGACCACTACCCGGGACGCGGTTGGGGTCGGAGAGATCGCGAGCCCGCAGGTAGAGGTGCCCCTCCAGGTCCTCATGGAGCCCTCCACCCGTTACGGCAGGCGGCAGCGGCTGAGTCCCCATCAAGGCGCCCTGGCTGGAGAACCGGGTGAGCCGGGCCGTCCCGACGTCCAGTACGACCACCTCGCCGGACCGTCGGGCAAGCATCCCCCGGACCCGGGAGAACTCGCCTGGACCTTCGCCGGGGCGCCCGACCACCCCGCGCGGATTGCCCTGCAGATCAAACCTGCGGATCTGGGCGGGGCGGCTGTCGAAGAGCCAGAGTTCTCCATCGGTGGTGACCGTTGCGGCCCCGATGCTCCCGAAGAGTTCCGCTTCATCCCCCTCGGCCAGTCCCAGACGGACCTCCTCCTCCACCGACCAGCGCGGGATCGACTTCGGGTCGATCCATCCGGAGTCGGTGTCGCTCCCGCAGCCCGCGGCAAGGAGCAGGGCCCAGGCAAGGGGCCACCCAAGGGTGCCGGAGTGGGCCCGGGCACGTACGCGGAAGAGTGGGGCTATTGCCGGTGGAAAGCACCCGGCAGGAAAGCTGACTCGCCCGCGCAGCGAGCGGTCAGTTGAGGACACAAAGCATCCCACCTGTCCAACACCCCTCGCCCGAACTTCCGGTCTCACAGAACTGATACCCGTAGAAGTCCTCGATGCACTCCCGATCATTGGAAGGGTCGCCGAGTGGATCCCCGAGGTCGGAGAACTCGCACCGGCAGCGGTGGAACTCATGGTCACTCTCCTTTCGGTGACGGTGTCAGCCAAAAAGAGGGCCTCACGGGCCGTCTCCACGCCGAACACAATAGAGACGGATGGGTTCCCGCTGCAAGCAACAAGCGCCTCAAATCATCTACCAGAGCCTCAAATATTCCGCCACTCTCGCCGAGGGCTCAAGCGGAGCCTGCCAACCATCTCCTCCAGCACGTTCTCGGTGAGAGTCGACCTCATCTTTTCGTGTCAGGCCCAGCGCCTGGAACACCTCGGCCCGGATGGCTGTCACGTCCCGGCCGCCGTCCCCCGGCCACCTGCCGGGCATGGGCCACGGGCTCGTTTGCGGCCGCGGCGTCGACTGGGCCACCAGGAGGCTCGCACTAACCGACAGTGCGGAGGCCGTCGTCCAGCGTGTGGCTCTCCAGGGTGGGAGAGACGCGGACTTCCTCCGCAGGACTACGGGGCGTGACTTGGGCGGGCGGTTCGATGTATCTTCACTGGCATGGAGATCAGGCGTGAGACAATGGAACGGACCTGCGAGCGGCTCGGCGTGCGGCTGCTCGTGCTCTTCGGCTCCCACTCCCCCGGCGGGCTCCCGCCCGGACCGGGGAGCGACGTCGATGTCGCGCTCTCGTTTCATCGGGACGCGGCCCGGGTCGCGGTCCTCGACCTCCATGAGCAGCTTGCCGCTGCGTTTCCCGGCGGGCAGCTCGACATCGTACTGCTGCACGATGCGGATCCGCTTTTCCGCTGGGAGATCATGGAGCGCGCCACGCTGCTGTACGGCGATGTCGATGAGTTCCTCGAGTAACCGGGCATTCGCGTACAGGGACTTCATGGATTCCGCGGACCTGCGCGCCCTCGAGCGGACCCTGTCCGATCGCAAGATGAAGCGGATCCGGGAGCGACTGCGTGCTGCGTCCTGAGTTCGTGGAGCGGAAGCTCCAGCTCATCGTCGATGATCTGGGCCAGCTCCTCGCGTTCCGGGACACGCCCTACGGGGACCTTGATGCCGACCCGATCCGTCTCGCTGCGGTGGAGCGCATCGTGGAGCGCATGGTGCAGCGCGCCATCGACGTCAACGAGCATCTGATCTCCACGCTGAGTACTGGCGACGAGGCACGCACGACCCGGATAACATATCGCGAGACATTCCTCCGCCTCGCGGATCTCGGTGTCTATGATGGGGATTTCGCGCAGGGCATCGCCCGGAGCGCCGGGTTACGCAACATCCTGGTGCACGAGTACAACGACATCGATCACCGCATTCTGCACCAGGCGATCCCCGGCGCGCTCGAGCAGTATCACGCGTACGTCAATGCGGTGCGGGCGTTCCTGGAGCGCTAGAAGGGACCGGGACCGCCGCGTTGCTGTTGGGCTGGTCGCGAGTTGGATCCGCGGGACGCCGCCGTCTGGCCGCCCGTGCGGAAGAGGCCATCGGCAACGGTGGAGAAGGCGGGGCGCTGGACGGGGAGGGCGCCCGGCGCGTCGGCGGGCGCTGGAACTCACCCGGCGTCGCCGTCGTGTTCACGGCGACGCATTTGTCCCTGTCGGCTCTCGAGTATCTGGTTCACGTCGACATCGATGAGGCACCCGACGACCTGGTCGCCCTCGGGATCGAGGTACCTGACGATGCAGGCGAACGTCATCTGAACACCGAGAACCTGCCAGCGAACTGGCAGACGAT
>SLCC01000002.1 GCA_007126035.1 Gemmatimonadota bacterium | reverse complement strand
GTAGATCTCCCCGCCCGATTCCCGGAATTCCCGCGACTTCTCCTCCATCCCCTTCTGGGCGTCGGCGCGCAGCTCGTGCGAAATTTTCATGGAACAGAACTTCGGCCCGCACATGGAGCAGAAGTGCGCCACCTTGGCAGCGTCCGCCGGTAGCGTCTCGTCGTGCATGGAGCGCGCGGTCACCGGGTCCAGCGCCAGGTTGAACTGGTCCTCCCAGCGGAACTCGAAGCGGGCCTTCGACAGCGCGTCGTCCCACTCCTTGGCGCGGGGGTGGCCCTTGGCCAGGTCGGCGGCGTGGGCGGCGATCCTGTAGGCGATGACGCCCTGCTTGACGTCGTCGCGGTCGGGGAGGCCCAGGTGCTCCTTGGGCGTGACGTAGCAGAGCATGGCGGTGCCGTACCAGCCGATCATGGCGGCGCCGATGGCGCTGGTGATGTGGTCGTAGCCCGGGGCGATGTCGGTGGTCAGGGGACCGAGGGTGTAGAAGGGCGCCTCGTCGCACCACTCGAGCTGCCTGTCCATGTTCTCCTGGATGAGGTGCATGGGCACATGGCCGGGGCCCTCGTTCATGACCTGGACGCCGTGGTCCCAGGCGACCTTGTTGAGCTCGCCCTGGGTCTTGAGCTCGGCGAACTGGGCCTCGTCGTTGGCGTCGGCAATGGAGCCGGGCCGGAGCCCGTCGCCCAGGGAGAAGGCCACGTCGTACGCCGCCATGATCTCGCAGATCTCGGGGAACTTCGTGTAGAGGAAGCTCTCCTGGTGGTGGGCCAGGCACCACTTGGCGATGATGGAGCCGCCGCGACTGACGATGCCGGTCATGCGGTTGGCGGTCATGGGGATGTAGCGGAGCAGCACGCCGGCGTGGACGGTGAAGTAGTCCACGCCCTGCTCGGCCTGCTCGATGAGGGTGTCCCGGTAGACCTCCCAGGTCAGCTCCTCGGGCACGCCGCCCACCCTCTCCAGCGCCTGGTAGATGGGGACGGTGCCGATAGGGACGGGGCTGTTGCGGATGATCCACTGGCGGGTCTCGTGGATGTTCTTCCCGGTGCTCAAATCCATCACCGTGTCGGCGCCCCAGAGGATGGCCCAGCGCAGCTTGTCGGTCTCCTCCTCGATCGATGAGGTGACCGCGCTGTTCCCGATGTTGGCGTTGATCTTCACCTTGAAGTTGCGCCCGATGATCATGGGCTCCAGCTCCGGGTGGTTGATGTTGGCGGGGATGATGGCCCGCCCCCGGGCGACTTCGCCGCGGACGAACTCCGGGGCCATCCCCTCCCTGATGGCGATGTACTCCATCTCGGGCGTGACCTCACCGCGGCGGGCGTAGTGGAGCTGGGTGACGGGCCCGCCGGTAAAGCGGAGAGGCCGGTGGCGGAGCGCTTTGGGTACGAGGTCGCTCCACCCGGTCTCTGACGACATCGGCGCCGACTCCACGCCCCTCGCCCGAACCCACTCCCCGCGCACGTCGGGGATCCCCGTGTTGGGGTCGGCGTCCAGGGTCCCGGCGGTGTCGTAGACCCGGAGCGGCTCCTCGCCGTCGGACAGCCGGATCTCCCGCATGGGCACGCGGATGCCCATGGGGCCGGCGACGTGGACGCGACAGGAGCTGGGGTAGGCGTCGCCGTAGTCGCCGGGCAGACTGGTGACGGTGAGTTGGGAGCGACGGGTGCTGCGGTCGGTGGTGGCCATGTTGCCCTCCTCACGGGGCTTCGTCGATGCCGACAGGAGGAGTGCCGCAGATAACGCTTCTGGCAGGCCCGCCTTCCCTACGCCGGTATCAACCGGATCAGGTTCCAAGGGACTCTCTCAACCCGTCCGTCTCACTGCGGCGGGTACCCCTGGCGGTCCATTGAAGCGTACCGTGCAGCAGCCGCGAGGTCAAGCGTGTCCCAACCTGCCATGGATGTGCCCCTTATACTGGTGAACCCTGGGTCGCGAAGGGTCGGCTGCGCCCAACGTGAACCCAGGGAGGACATCATGAGAAAGCTGATTCCATTGCTGGCCATCGTAGTGGGAGCGGCGGCGTTCGCGCCGCAACCGGTCGCCGCGGCCGAATGCACGCGGCAGTACATGCAGTGCCTGAACGACTCGTACGACCTGGAGGGTTTGTACCAGGTGCTGGCCGATCTGGAGTGCGGAGCCAGGTACGCAGGGTGTCTGGCGGCATCAGTAATCGCCGCCTGATCTGAACCACAGGAGCAACTGCCATGCGCAAGTCGACCCTTCTTCTCCTGGTCATCGCCACGGCGTGCGGGGGAACAACTGCGGAAGAGTACTTAGTAATACGTGATTTCCTGGAGCGGGCTGCCCCCGTTGAGTGCCGCTTCCTGGATGCCGGCGAGCAACTGGCCGTGACGGGGCTGCGGCCGGCCTCGGACTCCACGGTGCTGGTCCTGGACGGGCCCGGTCGCCGGCTGGTCGAGCTGGATGCGAGGCTGGGGGTGCTGTGGGAGCTGGAGGCTCCTTCCATGGGGCCGGGCGCCCTGAACGAGCCGGTGGATGCGGTGGTGCTGGGTGACACGGCGGTGATGGTGGCGGAGCGGACCGGGCTCAAGCTGATCGTCTACTCCCGGTCCGGCGAGCTCGTGCGAAGCACCCAGTTGCCCTTCGTCCCCCATGCGCTGGCGGCACAGTCTTCGGGTGACGTGCTGGTATCGGCCATGCCGGTGGGGGGCGTGCCGGCGAACCTGGTGTTCCGGTTCGACGGTGAGCAGACCCACGAGATCCTCGTATCGCCCAGGCACTACGAGGACCCGATAATCGCGTCGCTCGGCAACTCGACGCTGGTTGATGCGCTCGAAACCGACGAAGGCATCGTGGTGCACCAGTTCCTTTCCCCCCGGGGCTTCAGAGTGGGGGTGAACGGCGAGGTGGTACCGCTCGAGGTGCCGACCCCGGACGCCACCCTGGCTGGCCTGGATTTCGTCCCGAGCATGCAGGTGACCCGGGACGAGCGACTGCTGATGCTGCTGCCCGCCGCGGCCATGTCAATCGATCGGGGCCGCTCCCAGGTCTACCTTCTCACCCGGTCGGGCCGAATCCGAAACGACCGTCCGGAGCGAGCGATCCTCCGATTGGACGAGGATCTCCGATTGCTGAGCGCCTTCACCATCGACGTGTTCGCCGTGGCCATGGCATACCTGCCGGGGGGAGGCGTGGCCATGGTGGTGGACGACCAGGACCGGTTCTTCGCGTGTCCCCTCCCCCGGGATTGAACTGCTATGCTGACGCTGAGAGACGTGCTGGTGAGACGTGGACCGAACACCGTGGTCGAGGCGCTGAACCTGGAGGTGAGGGCGGGCAGCATCTTCTGGGTGGTGGGGCCGAACGGCGCGGGCAAGACCAGCCTGCTCCGGGTCATGGCCGGTCTGGACACGCCCGGAGCGGGTACGGTGACGTGGACCTCGACGCCGGAGGAGCCCTTCCTCTACTTCCAGTCGGAGATGGCGATTCCGCCGTCGGCAACGGTGGGCGACTGGGAGCGGCTCACACTCCGAGTGCTGCCCGGACGCTGTGACGGCGGCCGCACCAGCCTGTGGCCGGGCGCGGGTCCGGACCGGCGGACGGGTCGGCTGTCCACCGGTGAGCGGAAGCGACTGCTGCTGGACTCGCTGCTCCGGCGCCCCGGCCCGCTGCTACTGGACGAGCCCTTCGAGCACCTGTCGCCTGACGCGAAGGCGGCCTTGGCGGAGATCCTGGAAGAACGCGCCCGCACCCGGGTGGTGGTGGTGGCGACGAACCAGGCGACCAGGAGAGCGGAACGTGACGGTGGGCTCAGACTCGAGGGCGGGGTGGCCGAGCCGCTGACCGGCGAAAGGGCGTGCCTACGATGAAGGCGATCGCGAGAACCGACACTGACACGAGCAGAGTCCTGGCGCTGGCTGGCTTCGCTCTGCGCTCGAACCTGCGCTCGGCGATGTGGCGGGGCGGCATGGTAGCCTTCGTGCTAATCGCCGGGTTCAGCCTGGTGAGCTCCTGGCGGAGCAGCGGGGCCTGGTCCCTGGAGTCGGACTTCCTCTACTTCGGCTATCTGACCGCCGCCCTCTTCTGCCTCCGCTCCGGGCTGGCCCAGCAACGTGAGACAGGACTGCTCACCTACCTCCGCCACAACTTCGTCCAGCCACTCGAGCACGCCGCCGGGGTGGCGCTGGCGCTGGTCGGGAACTGGGGCCTGATAACGGCACTCCTCTTCGCGCTGGCCCTGATCTGCTCGGCCGGCGATGCGGCGGCGGCCGCCTGGCTCGCGTGGTCGTACGGCCTCTGGATGGCGGTCCTGCTCCCGTTCGTCCTCCTGGTCGAGTCGGTATCGGGCATGAGGACGCCCCTGCTCATCCCGGTCCTGGGCTACTTCGCCCTGGCCGTGATCCTGAGCGGCCTGCTGGGGACCAGGACAATGATGGGCATCCTGGCGATCGGAGGCGACCGTCACGACCCGAGCGCCTGGATCCAGGTCGGGGCCCGGGGGGCGCTGGTCCTGTCGGTGGGGCTGGGCTCATTCCTGCTGCTCACCTGGGCCGGCGACTTCAGGCGTCGGCATCGCAGTGGCCGCACTGGTAGTCGGGGTCGGGCCGCTGGCCGAAGTACTCGAGGATGAACCGGGTCCGGCAGCGGGCGGTCCGGCAGTACGCGATCATGCGCCGGAGCTTGACGCGGTCGGCCTCCCGCCGGGCCTCGTAGTCCAGTAGCTCCGACTCCAGGTCGGTGCGGGAGACGTCTTCCACCAGTCTCTCCCAGCCACCGCCCCGGTGCTCGCGGACGGCGCCACCACGTTTCAGCAGCGTGAGCACGATCCGGGTCTTCCGGACCGGGGCGTCCGCCGCCTCGGCAATCTCTTCCAGCGGCCGTGGCCCGCCGTCTGCCAGGGCATTGACGACGCGTGCCACCTGGGCGGCTTCCTCCAGCGACGGGTACTTGCCGCCCAGGAAGTAGCTCTGGATCCGGCGGTCCTCCTCGCGGAAGAGGACCGTGCAGAGGGCGGGAAGGCCGTCTCGTCCAGCCCGGCCCACCTCCTGGTAGTACGCCTCCAACGAGCCTGGCACTTGATAATGGATGACGAACCTGATGTCGGGCTTGTCGATGCCCAGGCCGAAGGCGTTGGTGGCCAGGATAGCGCTGACCCGATCCTCCATGAAGGCCTCCTTGGCCTCCCGACGCTGCCGGGCGGTCCGCTGGCCGTGGTACAGCGCCAGGTCGTACCGCTCCGAAAGCTCGTCGAACAGCTTCTCCGCATCCGCGACGGTAGCGAAGTATACGATGCCAGTACCCTCGGCGTCGTCCAGCAGCCGCTCGAGGGCCTCCCGCTTTGCGTCCTCGTTCACGGTCCTGGCCACTGCCAGGTGCAGGTTGGGCCGGATCAGGTCGAAGACCAGCCGCAGCGGATCCCTCAGCCTCAGCTGGGCGATGATGTCCTCCTGCACATCCGGCGTGGCCGTGGCGGTGAGGGCCAGGATCGGCGGCCGGTCCAGACGCTGGGCTATGGATCCGAGCATCATGTAGTCGGGCCGGAAGTCGTGTCCCCACTCGGAGATACAGTGGGCCTCGTCCACTACCAAAAGACTGATCTGCCGGTCCAGCAGGGAGTCGAAGAAACCCCTGTCCCGAAACCGCTCCGGGGTGACGTAGAGGATCTCACCGCGGCCAGCGGCCACCGCGGCCTCTGCCGCACGCTTCTCCGTGCCGGTGAGACCCGAGTTGATGGTGAGAGCGTTCACCCCCGCCCGCTCCAGCTTGTCCGTCTGGTCCTTCATCAGGGCGATCAGCGGTGATATCACCACGGTGATTCCGTCCTGGACCACCGCCGGCAACTGGTACATCAGGGACTTGCCCGCACCCGTAGGCAGCACCGCCAGGCCATCACGACCGGCCAGCACGGCCCTGATCACCTCCTCCTGCCCCGGCCGGAAGGCTGAATGGCCGAAGCGCTCCCGGAGAACGCTACGGAGCTCGCCGTCGGCCGGAGCCGATCCCACTTCCATGCCCTGCTCTCCTGTCTTTGCCGGGACCCGTGGCTGGATCCATCTCAAGCTGGATTCATCTCAAGGGCAAACAGTGTTCCGGAATGGTCATTGGTTGTAGTATGTTGGGTCAGATGAAACCTTTCGCTCGAATGTCCCGTCCAATCCATCAGGGTTCGCCGCGGCGTCCACCGAAACCAGAGGAGAGATGAAACGGGGCGGCTTCTTGCACGAGCTCAGCAGGCGCCGGGTCTGGCAGGTGGCGGGCGCCTACATAATCCTGGGTTGGGTCTTCGTCGAGATCGTCCTGGAGACCTTCCCGATGCTCGGCTTCCCCGACTGGGTGCCCATGGCGGTGGTGATAGCGGCGTACGCCGGGTTCCCGGTGGTAGTGATGCTGGCGTGGCTGTTCGACATCACCCCCCAGGGCCTTGTCCTCACGCCCAAGCTGCCGGTGCTGGTACAGGACGACGAGGAGGAGAAAGAAGACGAGGCCCCGGCGCCCCGCGTGGTGGTCCAGGCACGCCCCGCGCTACTGGCAGGTGTGTTCGGCGCCGGGATGATCTTCGCACTGGTGGCCTTCGGCGCCTACTCGGTGATCGTGCCGGCGGAACGGGTGCGGCCCGAGGCGATCCAGTCGCTGGCGGTCATGCCCTTCACCGACCTGAGCCCGGACGGTGACAAGCAGCACTTCGCCGACGGTATGGCGGACGAGCTGATCAGCCGCCTCAGCCGGATCGGGGAGATCAGGGTGGCGGCGAGGACATCGTCGTTCCAGTTGAAGGAGGCGGAGGCGACGCTGGCGGACATCGGGCGGCAGCTGAAGGTGGACGCGGTGGTCGATGGCAGCGTCCGGCGGGACGGCGATCAGCTGAGGGTGATCGTCGAGCTGGTGGACGTGGCCTCGGGGTTCCAGGTCTGGTCTGGCCGCTACGACCGGACCATGGACGACTTATTCGTGGTCCAGGACGAGATCTCCGGTGCCATCGTGGACGCGCTGAGCCTGCATCTGGGCCCGGCGGAGCAGCAGACGGCAGGGACCACGAACCTGCGGGCCCACGACGCGTACCTGCTGGGCCTGGCCCGCTGGCACGGTCGGACCCGGGAGGACCTGCTCAGGGCCCGTGACTATTTCCTCGAGGCTCTGGCCCAGGACCCGGAGTACGATCTGGCCCATGCGGGACTGGCCCTCACATATGCAGTGCTGCCCCTCTACCACGACATTCCGGCGGACCAGGCCCTGGAAGCGGGCTACGCGGCGGCGGCCCGTGCGCTGGCCCTGAACGCGCACCTGGCCGAGGCCCACGCGGCCATCGGCCATATCGCCCTCTACCTGGAGTGGAACCTGGTGGGTGCGGAGGTGGCCTATCGGCGGGCCCTGGAGTCCCGTCCCAACTACGCCACCGGACATCACTGGTACGCCGAGGCCCTCCTGATCATGGGGCGGCTGGCGGAGGCCCGGGAAGAGATCGGTCGGGCACTGGAGCTGGACCCGCTCTCGGTGGCCGCCCAATACATCAAGGCGTACCTGCTGGTGGTGGAGCGGGACTATGACGGCGCACTGACCGCTTTCACCGACCTGGTGGAGCGCCATCCGGGGTTCACGCTCGGGCACGAGTCAGTGGTTCTCCTGTGCCTCGCCGCCGGCTGCTTCGACCAGGCCGAGCGTGCCGCGTTCTCGGCGTACCCTGACAAGGCCGCCATAGTGCTCGAGGTCATCCGGGCACGGCGCGACCCGTCGCTCCGGTCCGGTGCCCTGGCGGCGCTCGCTGGTGCCCGGGACCAGCTGCCCAGCGTGCAGTTGGCGCTCTTCCACTCGGCGCTGGGCGATCGGGACACGACGCTGGAGATCCTGGAATCGACGCAGCAGAGCCAGGACGATCCGATGCTGCCCCTGTTCCTGGTCCACCCCCTGTTCGACGAGCTCCGCCAGGAGCCCCGGTTCAGGAAGATAGCCGACGCGATCGGCGTCGAGGCGCCCACCGCGCGACTGGCCCAGCGCTGATCCGCCTGCTTCAGGCCTTCGACCCTGCCATGCCGGCGTCGCCGGCCTGGGACCCCACGCCCTGGGGCCGGTAGACGACCACGGGCACGGGGGCCGCATGGACCACGCTCTCGGCCACGCTGCCCAGGAGCAGCCGTCGCAGCCCGCCCCGACCGTGGGTAGCCATGACCACCAGGTCGACCTGGTCCCGGCGCGTCTCCTGTAGGATCCCGCCGGTGGCGCTGGGGTGCTCCACCACCTTCACGTCCACTGGCCCCAGCTCGGGAGGCATCCGTTCCGCGATCTCCCTCAGGTTGGCTTCCGCCGATTCTGCCGACCGCTCCGCCGGGTAGACCAGGCGGACCAGTCCGCTGTGGCGCGTGACCACCTCGAGGAGGGTCAGCCGTGCGCCCGTGGCACGGGCCAGCTCGATGGCGGGCACCAGCGCCTCCTCGGAGAAGCGGGATCCGTCCAGCGTCACCAGCACCCGACGGATCGGGAGCAGGTGCATCTCCGGCCGGAACAGCAGGACCGGGACACCGCAGGTGCGGATGATCTCCCGGGCCGTGGGGTCCAGCTCGCCGGTACGGGGGTCGGCGGCCGGGGACACTGCCAGGATCTTCTCGTCCTCCCGATGGACGCAACGTGACAGAGGCGCGTGCACCACGCGGCTGGTGACGCCCAACTCCGGGTCCATGCTGGCCACGGTGTCCGCAAGGTCGGCCAGCCATTCCGCTTCCCGGGCCTCCCGGTCGGCGTCCCGGCTGTCCCAGGTCTCCAGGACATGCTGATAGCGGTACTGGGGCAGGCCCTCCAACTCGCCCGGCGCCTCCCGGGGCTGGTGGACATGGACCAGGGTGAGCTCGCAATTGAGCGCTCGCGCCAGGAGGCGGGGGCGTTCGAGGAGCTGGACGTCTACACCCTCATCCACGGGCACGATAACGCGGTCGAACATAAAACCTCTCTCCCTGCGCCGTTGGTTGACCTATCCATCCCAATTTCCGACCCGCGAGCGCTCCCGTCCAGTCCGTCATGTGTCACAGTTGCGCGGTGGCGACTCCTGTCATAGCCTCCAGACATGCCTACCCCCGCGATCGAGGACTACCTGAAGACGATCTACCAGCTCTCCGATGGCGAGACGCCGGTGGGCACGTCGGCCATCGCGGAGCGACTGGGCATATCGCCGGCTTCGGTGACGGGCATGCTCAAGCGGCTGGCCCAGCACGGGCTCATCGAGCACGAGCTATACCAGGGCGCCACCCTCACGGAGCGAGGGCGAGAGGAGGCGCTCCGGATGATCCGTCGCCACCGGGTAATCGAGTTGTTCCTGGTGGAAGTTCTGGGCTACACCTGGGACCAGGTCCACGAGGAGGCGGAGCGCCTGGAGCACGCCGCCTCGGACCTGCTCATCGATCGCATGGCAGGCGTGCTGGGGAATCCCGAGACCGACCCGCACGGCCACCCCATACCCAGCTCGGGCGGCCAGTTCCGGCCCCCGGACCTGCCCAGGCTGGCGGACCTGAACGAGGGAGATCGAGGCGTGCTGCGCCGCGTCAGCGACGAGGACCCGGAAGCGCTCCGTTACCTGGCCCGGCTCAACCTCATCCCCGGCGTCCGGCTCCAGGTGTTGGAGCGGACACCCTTTCGTGGACCCATGCGTGTGCTGGTGGAGGACCGGGAGCAGATGGTGGGCCTGGAGTTGGCGGCCAGGCTGTCCGTGGAGCCTGGTGCCTGAGCGCCGTCACGAGTGTTGCTGCCGCGTCAGCTCACGGTAGCTCTTCAGACAGCGCAGCGCCGAGACCCGGTCACCCAGGCGCTCGTGCACACGGGCCAGGTTGTAGTGGGCGTCCGCGAATCCTGGATCGGCCATGATGGCGGCGCGATAGGCGTCGGATGCGGCCTGGTTCCTGTCCATGTCCTCCAACGCCAGCCCCAGGTTGAAAGCGACGACGGCGTGCTTGCCGTCCGCGGCTTCCAGAGCCCGGCGGTAGTGCACGATGGCGCCCTCGGTGTCGCCCTGCTCGTACAGCAGTCGGCCCAGGTTCGCCAACGCTTCCACATGCGTCGGTTCCAGCTCCAACACCTTCCGGTACGCACGACGGGCCTGGTCGGGAGCGTGCACCTCCAGGCCGAAGCCCAGGTCCAGCCAGTGGGTCACCGATCGGGCCTCTCCGGCCGCTCCGGCCACCGCCCGCTCCGCCAGCGGCTCGACCTGCTCCGCCAGGTCGGATACGTGGAAGCCCAGTCGGAGCTGACCGGACGCCGGGGCCCAGGACTGAGCACCGTCGTATACCACCACCTCATCACCTTCCGCCACGATCCGCACCTCCGTGATGGACCGGTCAGCGGGAAGCTGATCACGCAGCCGGCGCAGGGACCGCAGGATCCGGGGATGAGGGACCCGGGCGTCCATGAGCGCCCGGGCCGTCCGCAGGAGCACCAGGTCGCGGAACCCGAAGACGTAACGGTGCCCGGGACCACGGCCGGGATCGAGTACACCTGACCTGGCATACTGCCGGACCCGGCGGGGGCTGAGGCCGAGAAGCTTCTGGATGTCGCGTGTGGTGTAGCCGGTCATGCCCGCTCTATATATCCTCCCACCCGCGTCACCGTCAAATCAGGGACCGGGACCGCACGGAATCGAGATGCCACAGGAACACGAAATACAGATCCGCCGCCACGACGGAACCACCAGCCCGGGCCTCCTGTGCCGGCCGGCCGATGCACGCTCGATCCTCGTGTTGGGCCACGGCGCCAGCGCCGGCATGAGGCACCTCTTCATGGAGCGGGTGGCCACCGAGCTGGCCAGACACGACGTCGCCACGCTGCGCTACCAGTTCCCCTACATGGACGCCGGATGGAAAATACCGGACACCATGCCCGTGGCCATTGCAGCCGTAAGAGCGGCCCTGGACGCCGCGCGCCAGTACGCGGGCGACCTGGACCTGTTCGCGGGCGGTAAATCCTTCGGCGGACGGATGACCTCACACGCCGTGGCCGGCGAAGACCCGGGGCCGCTCCAGGGCCTGGTCTTCCTGGGCTTCCCGCTTCACCCTGCCAACCAGCCGGGGACCGATCGGGCCCGCCACCTGGACCAGGTGCCCGTACCCTTGCTCTTCCTCCAGGGGACCCGGGACGCGCTGTCGGACCTGGACCTGCTCCGCCCCGTGATCCACAGCCTGGGGAAACGTGCTACACTCCACGTGGTCCACGGCGGGGACCATTCATTCAAAGTACCAAAACGCTCAGGGAGGAACGACACGGAAGTGCTGCAGGAACTGGGCGAGGTGGTGGCCCGATGGATGGCAGGAGCAACACGGCCCGCGGAACCTGGCAACCGCGGGCCCGAATAGGGGTCAGGACAGCTCGGCTATCGCCCGCTGACCGGTCACGGCCACCCACTCCTCGCCATCCAGACGGATCAACGTCCAGGTGTTGATGGTGCCACAATCGGTACAGTGGGCGTGGGTATCGTCCACGATCTCGAGGAAGCCGACACGATGGCAACCGTCGCAAACAGCCTGCACCCGCTCCAGCCGCTCCGGGCGCAGACCGCTACGGGCAAGCCGCACACCCATCACCACACGGGGCAGACCAAAAACCGAGCACAGGCTGCCCGTACACTGGGGTCCATAATCGAGGCATACCACCTCGGCCCCCTCATCCACGTTGGCGTGACCGACGTGAAGCGGTGCGGGCGTCAATGTCACCTTCACGTCATGCTTACACTTCGGGCAGTACATCGACCGAAACTCCATCAGGGCCTCCCGGGCCAGGTTTGATACCACCGCCACCGCATAACTGCCTGATATTACCCCATTTACCTCACGGCCGGTCCCGATCTTCCTGGTCCAGGCCGGTCCGCTTCAGGTTCTCCTCGAGCTGCTCGGGCGGCACGCCGAACAGGGGGCACAAGGCCCCGGTACACACCTCGCCCATATCCAGGCAGACCAGGGCCTCGGGCGGAATGGGCTTACCCGGCTCCGGCTCGTAGCCGGGCGCGAGCTTCACCTTGACCTCCCGGTCACAGGCTGAGCAATAGGCGAGGTGGGTACTCATACGTCTCCTCCGTCCTAGCCAATGTGTACCACGGTCGCGCGGGGATCGACCCGTGCGACGAGCCGCTGCGCAGCGGCCATCTCCCGTCCGAAGGCTGCTGTGGCGGCGGCGTCGGCGGACATGCAAGCGTCCGCGGTGACTGTCAAGCTCCGTACCCGAGCGCGTCGTGGCGCGCCCGTGCTCGGGTCCAGGAGGTGGTGGTAGCGCTGTCCGCCGTGCTCGAAGTACTGGTGGTAATCACCGGAAGTGGCGACGGCGTGGTCGCTGATGCTGAAGCGGGCGGCCAGAGCGTTGGGGTCATCCGGGTCCCGGACGCCCACATCCCACTCGTCGTCTGTTGCGGAGCGGCCCATGGCGTAGAGGTCGCCGCCCAGGTTGACGAGGGCGTCGGTGACGCCCCATTCCCGCAGGACGGCGACGGCGCGGTCGACGCCGTAGCCCTTGGCGATGCCGCCCAGGTCCAGGGCGATCTCCGGTTCGTGGAAGAGGACCACGTCCTGGCCGTTGTGCCGGCCCAGTTCGAGGGACCGATAGAGCCCCCGGTCCGCCAGGCGGCGCACGTCCGTGTCACTCGGCGGGGCGTGGCGATTGGCCACATCCCACAGCCTGACCGCGCCACCGATGGTGGGGTCGAAGGCGCCGTCGCTCCGCTCGGCCCAGGCCAGGCTGACGGCCAGGACTCCTGCGGTAGCGCTGCCCAGGGCCACTGGGCCGCGGGCGGCTTGCAGGTTCGCGCGTCCCACGTCCGAGTCGTCGCGGAAGCGGGTCATGGTGCTCTCGACTGAGCGTAGCTCGGCGATGGCCGCGTCGATTGCGCCCTGTGCGTAGCGCTGGTCCCGGTGGACCACGCCCACTTCGGCGATGGTGCCCATGAGCGGTACCGAGCGGCGAACCAGCTGCCGCTTTGGCCGGATCACCCCCGGCGTGGCGGCCACCACGAAGGCGCCGAGGCCGAGGGCCAGGAACTCGCGGCGCGAGGGCCGCCGGTGATCGTCACGCTGATTCATCGTATTCCCTACTCCGTGTATTTGCACGAGCCGGCGCGGCACGAGCCGCAGCCACCGCCACCGCAGAGCATCTTCCTGAGCAGTACCGGCCCCATGAACGCGAAGGCGGCGAAGAGCACCGCGAAGGCCATGATCCCCAGTACCGTGGTCATGCCGAGAACAGTCCCGCGAAGCCCATGAACGCCAGCGACAGGCTACCGGCGAGGATCATCACCATACCTACCCCCTTGGCCAGGGAGGGTACCGAGGAGAACTGGAGTCTCTCACGGATGGAGGCCATGAGGACCAGGGCCAGGGTGACGCCGAGCCCCGCGCCCAGGGCGAAGACCATTCCCTGGGCGAAGTCGTAGCCCCGGTTCGTCTGGAAGATTGCCAGGCCCAGGATCGCGCAGTTGGTGGTGATCAGGGGCAGGAAGATCCCCAGCTCCCGGAACAGCTTGGGGCTGATCTTCTTGATCGTGACCTCGGTGATCTGCACCAGCGAGGCGATGATGACGATGAAGGAGATCAGCCGGAGATACGGCATGTTCTCCAGGATGTAGGTGTTGAGGAACCAGGCGCACAGGGCGGTGATGAGCATGATGAAGATGTTGGCCATGCCCAGCCTCACCGCCGTGGCCACCCGCGCCGACACGCCCATGAAGGGGCAGAGCCCCAGGAACAGCGCCAGGGTGAAGTTGTTGATCACCAGCGCCGAGACGAAGATGAAGAGGAGGTCTCCCATCATGCCACCTGCCTTTCCCGCCGCGAATCCGCGGGCCCGGTCGACGATCTCACCCCGTGCGGCCAATCACGCGGACGCTTGGTTGGCGGCTGCTTCCGTTCCTGCCAGTAGCCGACGCCCAGGAGAATGAACCCGATGGCGAAGTAGGCGCCGGGCGGCAGGATCATGATGATCCACGGCTCGAAGTGGGGCCCCATGACGTTGACGCCCAGGAACGTGCCGTTGCCCAGCACCTCGCGGGAAATGCCCATCATGAGGAGGGCGATGGTGAAGCCGGCGCTGGTGCCCACCGCATCCAGCAACGAGCGGCCGACCCGCTGTTTGGACGCGAACGCCTCCTGCCGTGCCAGGATCATGCAGTTACACACGATCAGGGCGATGAACGCGCCCAGCTCCTTGTGGACCAGGGGTGCCAGCGCGTTCAACGAGAAGTCCACCACCGTCACGAACGTGGCGATGATGAGGATATAGGCGGAGATCCGGACCTCTTTCGGTATGTGGTTCTTGAGCAGCGAGATGAGGAGGCTGCTGCCCAGGAGCACGAACGTGGTGGCCGCGGACATGGCGATGGCGTTCATCACCGTGTTGGTCACGGCCAGTGCGGGACAGAGCCCCAGCATCTGGATCAGGACCGGGTTCTCCTTCCAGACGCCCCGCATCAGGTCCTGGGTGGGCGTGGTCTGCCTCGGGCTCATTGTGCACCCCCCTCTCCCGCACCGTCCCACAGGCCAGTGGCGACAAAGGTCTCGAGTCGATCGTGGAGCTGGGCCGCCCGCTCGTTGATGATCTCGACGACCACCCGGGCGGAGATGGTCGCGCCGGTGATCAGCTCGGCCTCGTTGGGCGCGCCGGTGTGGCCGCCCTCGGGTACGGGCCGGATCGGTGCCAGGACACCCTCGAACCCGCGCACGAAGCGCAGGTCCCTGAAGATCTTGTCGCCCAGGCCCGGCGTCTCCTTGCTCTCCAGCACCCGCATCCCCGAGACCTCTCTGCTGACCGGGTCGTAGCCGAAGATGATCTGGATGATGTCCATGAAGCCCGGCTTCTCGCCGATGATCCCGAAGCCCGCGGGCGCTCCGTCACGGAGCCCCATGTAGACCTTCTCGGCCCGGGCTGTATCCATGCCAGGTGGCGCTTCGTGGACCAGCCCGTCGGGGAGGACGAACAGCCGCTGTACCTGGTCCGGTCCGGCCAGGACCTCGTCCACGGCCTCGGATATCACGCGGGCCCGGTGCTCCAGGATCTGGGGCTCGGCCCAGCTGAAGACTCCTACGATGAGTATGCCGGCCAGGGCCCCGGCGAAGGCCAGGGTCCCGATCAGCTTCCAGGAGGGTACTTCCCCCGCGTCGGGCTGGGGTCTGGCATCGGTCTCGGAGGCTGGCCCGGTGTCGGGCCCTCCTCCCTCCCCTGTGCTCGCCTGCTCGGGCGAGACTGGCAGGTCCTTGCGCTCGTCGGTCATGCCGCCTCCGCCTTCTTCACTCCGCGCTCCTTACCGAAGACCCGGGGCTGAGTGATCCGCTCGATGAACGGCACCAGCGCGTTCATGATGAGGATCGCGTACATAACGCCCTCGGGCAGCCCGCCCCAGCCACGGATCAGGACCACGAGGAACCCGATCCCGAAGGCGAATATCCACGCGCCGCCGTTGGTGATGGGTGACGTGACCATGTCCGTGGCCATGTAGACGGCGCCCAGCACGAGGCCGCCGGAGAAGATCATGAACAGCGGCCCCGGGAATGTGGGATCGAACAGTCCGAAAAGGATCGAGAGCAGTCCCACGGTGGCGAATATCCCGACCGGGATCCGCCAGTTCATGTAGTTGCGGGCCACGAGGTAGGCGCCGCCCAGCAGGATCAGGATAGCGGATGTCTCGCCCAGCGACCCGCCGGTGGCACCCACAAAGAGGTCCCAGAGCCCGGTGACCTCGCCCTCGAACTTCCAGAGGCCGAGCGGCGTGGCCTGCGTGACCACGTCCACCTCGGCGGGCGTCATGAGCGGCGCCGCGAGCAGGTCGCCCTGGAACGTCAGCACCTCACCGGGCCGTACGGCGGGCCAGGTGGTGATGGCGGTGGGGAATGCCGCCTGGAGGAAAGCCCGGCCCAGGAGTGCCGGGTTGAAGATGTTCTGGCCCAGTCCACCGAAGATGAGCTTGCCGAACCCGATGCCGAAGGCGCCGCCGATGAACGCCATCCAGAGCGGGAAGCCGGGCGGCAGCGTCAGCCCGAGCAGGAGCCCGGTGATGGCCGCCGAGCCGTCGCGTATGGCGCCGCCGGGTCCCAGCAGTCGCTCGACCAGCATGGCGCCGAGCATTGCGGCCCCGATGACCAGGAGCACGCCGGCGCCGAAGAACCAGACAGCGGCGAGCACCACCGGCACCAGGGTGGCCACCACGGACCACATGATCCGGGCGGTGGAGTCCTGGGCGTGCAGGTGGGGCGCCGCCATGAGTCGGAGCCGAGGCTCCTCCATGGTGCCTTCCCCGCCGGAGCGATCCTCCCAACCCGTCCCGCGCCACGGCCTCATGCGACCTCTCTCTCCTTCCTCGCCGGCTCCTGCGCCGCCTCACGCTCGGCCTGGTCTCGGGCCGCCGCCTCCTTCTCCAGCCGCTCCTTCTCCGCCTGCTCCTCCCTCGCCCGCTGCTGCGCCCGGCGCAGCCCCGCCTTGCCCAGTGCGAACATCTGGGCCAGGGGGATGTTGGACGGACAGACGTAGGAGCAGGACCCGCAGAGCATGCAGTCTTCCAGATGGTACTCCTCCGCCATCCGCTCGAACAGGCCGAGCTGCGCCATCTGGCCCAGGCGCGACGGGTTCAGGAACATGGGACAGGCAGCCAGGCACCGAGCGCACGAGATACACGCCAGGGCCTGGGGCCGGGCCGATTCCTTCTCCGTGAGGACCACGATCCCGGACGTGCCCTTCATGACCGGCACGTCGAGGTCGGGCTGGGGCACCCCCATCATGGGCCCACCGAAGATGACCTCCGTGGCGTCGGGCGTGAGGCCGCCGCAGAAGTCGAGGACGTCACGGGTCTTCGTGCCCACGGGGACGATCAGGTTCTGCGGCTTGCGGACGCCAGGGCCCGTGACGGTGACGATCCGCTCGATGAGGGGATAGCCCGTCTCGAAGACCTCCGCGATGGCGGCAATCGAGCCCACGTTCTGGACCACGGCGCCCACGTGCATGGGCAGCTTGCCAGACGGCACCTCCCGCCCGGTCACCGCCTTGATCAGCATCTTCTCGGCGCCCTGGGGATACTTGACCGTCAGGCCGATGACCTCGATGTCCAGGTCCTCGGGGATCGTCTCCCGCAACCTGGCGATGGCGTCGGGCTTGTTGTTCTCCACTCCTATGACGGCCCGGTCTACGCCCAGGCACTGCATCATGACCCGGATCCCGAAATGCACCCGCTCCGGGTACTCGACCATGACCCGGTGGTCGCTGGTCAGGTACGGCTCGCATTCGGCGCCGTTGATGAGCAACACCTCGATGGCCGTTTCCTTGGGCGGGTTCAGCTTGACGTGGGTGGGGAAGGCCGCGCCCCCGAGGCCTACCACACCGGCGTTTTGGACAGCCTTGCGGACCTGGTCCGGGGTGAGGCCTCTCCACTCCGGCACGATGCGCGGCCGGGTGAGCTGGGGCGCGAAGCGGTCCACCTGGATCCGCACCGCCGTATCCATGGTCCCCGATGGGTGGGGCCACCAGCCGATGTCCTTGATCACACCGGAGGCGGAAGCGTGGACGGGCACCGAGACGTAGCCGTCGGCAACGCCCAGGACGTCACCGCGCTCGACCCTGTCGTCCACCGAGGCGATCACCCTGGAGGGTGCGCCCGTATGCTGCCGCAGGGGCAGCACTATCTCCTCGGGGAACGGCATCCTCCGGATCGGCAGGGCCTCGGTCAGCCCCTTCGCCTCCGGCGGGTGCACTCCGTGGCGGAACGACGGCCCGAAGAGCAGCTCGCCCAGGCCGGCGAGGCCGCGTTTCGGTGCCCGTCTGTCAGTCCGTGTCGCCATCACATCTCCTGCCCGTACACAGCGAAGTTGGAAGAGGGCGCGCCAGCGCCCGCCCGGAAGCGAGCGCGTGGCGCGAGCGTGCTCAGTTGAAGGGCTCAGCCCGCTTCATCCACTTCTCCAGGTCCTTCTCCTTCTTGTTGATCGGTGTCCCGGGGTGGATGATCCCCACGGGGCACTTCTCCGCGGCGCGCACCAGCTCGGCGAAGGTGCCAGCCTTCAGGTCGGCTATGACCGCCTGCTTCTTGTCGTTGTACTTGAACAATCGGTTGTTGATGCGGATGCAGTCATCGCACGTGGTGCAACGCGCGGTCTCGATGTACGGCTCGAGCCCCAGCTCGTCGTCCTCTTCGTCCTCGGCGGGCGCTGGGGCCGCCACCTCGGTCTTGGCGGGAGCCACGGCCACGCCGCCACCGTTCCCCGCCTCGGCCGCCGGCGCCGCCTCTGCGGCGGGTGCCGGGGCCGTGGCTGTTGGGAGCCCACCGACGTCGGCGCCGATAGGCTCGAGGTTCGGTGTCGACTCGGCCGTCTCCAGCAGCTCGGCCACGGTGCGTCCGGCCTTACCGGAACGGACCAGCCCTTCGGCCAACCGCCTGGCGATGATCCGCGGGTAGGTGACCTTGAGCTCTTGGAGCTTGGCCTCGAACTCCTTGCGGGCCTGGGCCACCTTGGCCTCGAGTTCTTCCTCCATCTCCCCGGCGATACCGTCACGGACCCACTCGGGCACGCGGTGACCGGCCAGCTCCCGGAGCTGGTTCCAGTAGAGGAGCCGCTCCTCGGCCAGCTTGACGATGGACTGCGAGACCCGCGTGCGCTGGAGTCGCTTCTCCCGGTCCAGCGTGTGGATGAAGGGCACCTTACCCTCCCGGTCCTCCGCCGACAGCATCAGGTACTCGTGGAAGGGGACCATGTCCTCGTTCCACTGGTCCTCCGGGACCTCCTTGAACTGCTTGGCGAAGCGCGTCTCGGTAGCGGCCCAGTCCGCGATGGTCATGGGCAGCTCCATGGTCTTCTCGGCGCCGGCGGCGTCCATGTACTTCAGCTCGTACGTGGGCCAGGCGTCGTCGATGCTGGGGTTGCCGTCCAGGCTCATGCAGTCCGCCAGCGTATCGCCGCCGTCCGGGTCGTATGTGACGAAGGGGAACGCCCTGCTCTCCAGCGCCAACCGCGCGCTGGTGGGCGCCCACTCGTCCGGCAGCCCGTGCTCCACCGGGCACGGCGTGTAGATGCTGAATACCGACGGGCGCCGGGTGTTGAGCCCCTTGATCACGCCCTCGATCAGGTGGCTGGGCGAGGCCTGTGACGTCTGGTGGACGTAGGCGCCGCGGTGAGCGATTGCGATGTAGGCCAGCTCCTTCCGCTCCTCGGACTTGCCGGGCATGGCCTTGCCGTGGGGCGACATGTCAGCCGACTGGCCCGTGAAGGTGCCGGTGCTGGCCTGGCCGCCCGTGTTCGAGTAGACCTGGGTGTCGAGCATGACCACCCTTATCGGCTTCCCGCTGGCCAGCAGGCGGGAGAGGTTCTGGAACCCGATGTCCAGCATGGCGCCGTCGCCACCGATCGCCGTGATGGGCGGGACCAGGTGGAACTCCTCGTCGGTGAACTGCTTCCAGTCGAAGGCGGTGAAGAACGCCTCGTCCTTGGCCTCGTCGTAGCTGCCGTCCAGGAGCTTCTCGGCGCGACGGACGTCGATGAACGCGTCGCCCATCTTCCGCACGTGGCCCTCGAAGATCCCGATGGCCACCGAGGGCGCGTCCTGGAACAGGTGGTTCACCCACGGGAACGGGTACGGGTTGAAGGGATAGGTGCTCCCCCACACGCTGGAGCAGCCCGTGCTGTTCGTGATGCCCATGGCGGCCCGGCCGCGACCGCTCGGACCCTCCTCGTAGCGCCACTTCAGGTCCTTCAGCGCCTTGAGCGTCGAGACGATCCGGGTCAGCTCGGCACGCTTATCCTCGCTCACCGGCACGTCCACCGCGCCGTTCTCTGTCATGGCCATGACGTCGATGTCGGCATCGGCGGCCAGCAGCTCACGGGCCTTCTTGTCCAGACCGGCCATCAGATCGCCGATCCGCTCGATGAACCGGGCGACGCGGGGCTGCATGAGCGCCTCGACCGTGGCGGTGAACAGGTGCACCGTGGTCTTCTCGCCGCAGCCCATGCACGAGCCGTCGCCGCCCACCATGGACAGGTAGTTGTCCTTCTTGAGCAACAGGCTCGAGAGGACGCCGATCCCTTCGTCCATGTCACGGATGTTGATGAAGCGGCTGTCCGTGTCGGGCAGCTTCTTCCAGAACGACCAGTTGCGACGCAGCCGGTCCACCACGTCCTCGTCCTGCTTGATGGTGACCAGGGCGCCGTCGGCACAGACGTCCACGCAGACGTTGCAGCCTTTGCACGCCTCGGGGTTCACCGTGATGGAGAGCAGTCCGCCGCTCCCCTTCTCCTTGCCCTCCGGCAGGTCCCAGAACGGCTGGGTCTTGGCCAGGGGGAACTCGGCCAGGATCGAGTAGACGGCGGCGAAGTCGTCGTCCAGCTCCTTCCGCCGCTCCGGCTCCCAGTTCAGCTTGCCGGTAATGTTCTTGTAGGCGGACTTGAACGCCTCGCCGAAGGTGGAGAACGGCACACCGTCCACCACCTTGTGGGTCTCCTTGACCAGGTGCCTGCTGACCTGGCCCAGCCGCTCCAGGGACCGGCCGTTGCGGGCCGCCGCCATGGCCGTCTCCAGGATGTCCTCGATACTGTTGACCAGCCCGGGGATCGCCGAGTCGGGGCACTGGACCCAGCACTGGGCGCAACCGGTGCACTTCTCGGCGATGAAGTCAGGGACCTCGAACCGGATGTCGGTCATGTCCCGGATCACGCTGCTGGCCGCCGGCATGGCGCTGATGGCGGCGAACGGATCGGCGATCGGCTCCTCGCCGGCCTTGTAGACCGAGCAGACCTGTTCGAAGAAGCGGCCCGGGTTGCCGACGCCCACGTGGGCCTCGGGCACGTTCATCATGTCCGGCACCTGGGCCACGGGCAGCGTCGCCGAGCCGTCGGCGGAGTCGGCCTCGGCGCCGGCCACCTCGACCAGCTCGTCGTAGCCCCGGCGGATGACGCGGACGTTGTCCTCCACCACCCGCTCACCCAGCTTGCCGAACTTCCGCTGCATCTGGTCGCGGATCCCGGCGAAGAGGGTGGACTCGTTCAGGCCCTCTCGCTGTGCCAGGGGCGAGACGTTGAAGAAGGCGCCCATGAAGGCGGCACCCTGCATCCGGTAGCGGAGCTCCGGGTCGCTGGCCTCCTCGGCCGCGATCTTGAAGCCGTCCAGTGCGTAGACCTTGATGTCGTTGGCCCTGATGAAGGCCTTGGCCTCCTCCGGGAACTGCCGCCACAGGACCTCGGGCTTCATGTCGCTCTGGATCACGAAGACGCCGCCCCGGCTCATCCCCGCCAAGGGGTTCGAGTGGCGGAAGACGTTCGTGTCCGGGGACAGCACCACGTCCACGTTCTTGAGCTCGGCGTTGATCTTCACCGGCTCCTTCGACAGCGTGGCGTAGAACGTGGTGGGCTGGCCCTTCTTCTCGGAGCCGTACTTGGGGTTCGCCTTGATGCTGAGCCCCGCCAACTCGAAGGCCGTGAGCGAGACGTTCTTGCCCATGGTGATGGCGCCCCAGCCACCCACCGAGTGGATCCGGATGGCGATGGTCCCGTCGGGCAGAAGGTTCAGCCCGGGCTCCGGCTCGAGGGCCAGGTCCTTGAGGTGCGGATAGGACTCCACGAGCTGTTCCTGCCAGACCTCGAGCTTGGGCAGCCTGGTCTTCTTGCGGACGAAGTCGATGCCCAGATAGAACTGACGGCGCTGCTTGCCGTCGTCCGTCATGTTCTTGGCCGCGGCGACCAGGTCGCCGGGCTGGAGGTCACGGCTACCGAAGCCGAAGCCACCGCTGAAGAAGTCGGGCACCTGGTCGGCGGAGATGGCCGGGATGCCGGGGTGGGGCACGCGTCCGTTCTCGCGGGCGGTCCTGCCGTTGCTGGCGGCGCGGCCGTTCTCCACGGCCTTGGCCATGGCGGCGCGGATCTCACGCAGCATGGGCGCGTCCACGGCCAGGGGCTGGTCGGTCCGCTCCAGGACCGTCACCGCCTTCTTGCCGGCCAGCATGCCGGCGATCAGGTCCGACGGGAAGGGCCGGAACATGACCATGTCCAGCACGCCCACCTTGAGCCCCATCTCCTCGCGCATGTAGTCGGCCACCGTCTCGGCGTTGCCGATCACGGAGCCCTGGCCCAGCAGGACGTAGTCGGCGTCCTCGAGCTTGTAGCCCATGGCCCGGTCGTAGTGCCGGCCGGTGAGCTCGCCGTACTCGGCCATGGCCTGGTCCGTGAGGGCCTGGACGTGGTCGAAGTAGAAGGGCCGCTGCGCCGCCACGCCCTGGGCGTAGCTGTCCTGGTTCTGGACCGTGCCCAGCATGGCGGGATAGTCCAGGTCGAAGAGCTCGGGGATGCGACGGCGCTCCTCGCCGAACACCAGCCGCTGGGCCGGCGTCGGTGACTCGATGATGTCGGACGGGTCGCCCAGGTACTCCTTCACCAGCTCCCGCTCGGGCATCATGATGTTCTCGATGACGTGGCTCGTCAGGAAGCCGTCCTGCGCCAGCGCCGCCGGGTTCAGCGAGAGCTCCGCCACCTTGTGGGCGATCAGGTTCAGGTCCGCCGTGCTCTGGACGTCCTTGGCGAAGAACTGGACGAAGCCGGTGTCGTCGATGCAGTGGTAGTCATCGTGGCCGGCGTGCACGTTCAGCGCGTGCTTGGTCATGGCCCGGGCGGCGATGTTGAGCACGTAGGTGAGCCGCTTGCCGACGGCGGCATAGAGGCTCTCGTGCATGTACGCGATGCCCTGGCCGCTGGAGAAGTTGGTGGCCCTGAGGCCCACCATGCTCATCCCGGCGGTGACGCCCGCGGCGGCGTGCTCGCCCTCCGGCTCGAAGAAGAGCAGCCGGCGGCCGTTCACGTTGGTCATGCCGTGCGCCTGGGCGAGGGCCCACCCTTCGCCCATCTGGGTCGACGGAGTGATCGGGTACGCACCCGCAGCCTCGCTTGCGGCGACTTCCATCCAGATGACAGCTTCACTGCCATCGATTGCCTGCGGCTGCCCCGGGAAACGCGGCTCGCTCTTCGGCTGGTCCTTCTTGGCAAACGGGTTTCTCATCACACACTCCCTGCGACTTTGGGCTCACGGAACTGTGAGCCTTCGACCCAAGCGATCGCCCCTGTAGGACAGCGGGCGATGGCATCCTTGTTTTCCAACTCGATCTTCGAGTAATCCACTACGGCCAGGCCTTCCTGCATCTCGATCAGCCCGGCGGGTGCGTCGACCGCGCAGCGACCGCACGCGGTGCAGGCGACGGCGCATACATCCTCCGCTGCGTCGCCTTCCAGCAGGTTCCTGCACTGCACTATCAGGTGTGCGTCCATGGGCAGGATCGTGAACAGATCCAGCGGACACGCATCCACGCAGTCACCGCACGCGGTGCACTCCGCGGGCAGCACCACCGGGAGCCCGACCTCGTTCATCACGATGGCCTCGAAGTCGCAGGCCACGGCACAGTCGCCGAGACCCACACAGCCCCAGCCACAGGCCTTCCCGCCCCCGCCCACCGTGACGGCGGCGAAGCAGCTCTCGATGCCGTAATAGTCGGCGCGCTGCAACGCCACGTCGCTGCCACCGGCACAGAGCAGGCGGGCCACGCGCTTGTCGGCAGCGCCCGCGTCCACGCCCAGGTAGTCGGCCACGTCCTCCCGGTCGGCCTCACCCATGACGGTGCACTGGGCCGGGGTGGCCTGGCCCATGATCACCGACTCGGCGAAGGCCCGGCAACCGGCCTCGCCGCAGGCCCCGCAGTTCGAGCCCGGCAGCATGCCTTCCACGTCATCGATGCGCGGGTCCTCCCAGACCTTCATGGTCTTGGTCGCCAGGGCGATGAGCACCCCGAACGTCAACCCCACACCGCCGAGGACGGCGGCCGAGCTCAGAATCGGACCCATGTCCACTCAGTCCTCCCCGGGCTCCGGGATGGTGGCCTGGCGGAGGAGCCAGGCGGCCAGCATGTCCGCAGGATCGGATTCCTGGGACGGGCCGGCCGCAGCCGTCGCCACTCGCCCGGCCGCCACGGCGTTCAGCATCCGGAGCAACTCGATCTCAGAGTTCTGCCGGGCCACGGTCAGGGGGCCTATGGGCTTGATCTCGCCCTCCAGCAATGACTCGACGGTGAGCGTGCCGACGCCACTATCCTCGGGCTGGTAGGTGAAGGCGGTCACCGTCTCCGGTACCACCGCCACGACGGCCGGGCCGTCCCAGCCCTGGAGTACGTCCAGGCTGTCGGCCGTGGGCCCCTGCGCCACCAGCACACCCGGCACGATGAGCCGGGCCATGGCCGCCGGGGGCGCCGGCTTCCGGACCAGTAGCACGATGGCCTGACGACCCTCCAGATAGTCGGCCAGCCCGGCGGGCCGGAGGTCCGCACCTTCCAGCTCCACCACCAACGGTGGCGCGATGGCGCGCTCCACCCGGTTCCAGCGCTCGGGCGCGAACCCGGCAGTGTAGTCGGCGGGGCGACCGCCAGCGCGCAGGGCCTCCACGGCCCGGCCAGCACCGAAGACCCGGCCCGTTTGGGCCAGTGCCTCCCGAACACCGTTCCGGAGGTCCGTGCCCGGAGCCAGCTTCGTCGTGTAGAGGGCGTCGCCGCCGGATGCCACTTCGGACAACGTGTCCAGCGCCGCCTGGATCTGCTCCACTACGTCCGGAGCCAGGACCTCCTGGTCCTCCAGGACCGACGCGAAACGTTCCACGTCGATCCGGCCAGCGGCGAACTGGCCCAGCTCGGCGGCGATGCGCTCGCCCTTCCCGTTGCGACGGGGTTTCTGTGTCTCCAGCAGCGAACGCACTTCGTCCACCGCGGTGGCCACCGCGGAATGATAGACCTCTCGCCGCGGCCCGAGGGCCGCGAGGGCGCGCCGCTTCAGCTCGTCAAACGGCATACGTATCAAGCTCCTCGTTCAGGCGCTTCACCTTGTCCTCGGCGGAGAACTTCCGGACCCGCCGGGTCTCCTCGTAGCGAGGCCGTGACTCGTCGCGGAACAGCACGCCCAGCGGGATGGGCTCGTTCTGTTCAGCCAGACGGCGGCCGATCTCGATGTCCCGCGGGTCATGGCTCCGCCGGTTCTTGTAGATCTCGTGGAGATCGGGAACCAGCACCCCGTCCTCATGCTCGATCAGCATCAGCTTGTCCGGCTTCTTCACCGCCAGTTGGAACAGGTCCGGCGTGTACTCGGGGCACCGCTGGAGGATCCGTACAAAGGAGAAGCCCTTGTGCCGGTTGGCGGCCTGGAGCGTGGCGAACAGGTGCTGCGGTACCCACTCGGCCGTCTGGGCCACGAACGACGCGTTGGTCACGCCCAGGGTGGCCTGCAAGGGGTTCATGGGCGGCAGGAAGCTACCGTGCGGCTGGGTGTAGCTGGGGTAGCCCTCCGGCGTGGTGGGCGACGTCTGGTTCTTCGTCAGCCCGTAGATGCCGTTGTCCAGCATCACCACCACCATGTCCATGTTGTAGCGGATGGCGTGGATCCAGTGGGCGGCACCGATGGAGGTGCAGTCGCCGTCGCCCATGGTCACGAACACGTCCAGGTCGGGGCGGTGGAGCTTGATCCCGGTAGCTACGGGCAGCGCCCGGCCGTGGAGCCCGTGGAAGCCGTATGTCCGCATGTAGTGGGGGAACCGGCTCGAGCAGCCGATGCCCGACACGAAGACGGTGGTCTCCGGCTTCAACTGCTCCTCGGCCAGGAGCCGCTGGGCAGCGGTGAGGACCGCGTGGTCCCCGCAGCCGGAGCACCAGCGGGCCTGGGCGCCCTCGTAGTCCTGCATGGAGAACACCCGCTCATCGCCGCCGAGGCTTGCCTGGAGCAGCGAACAGGTCGCGATCATGCGGCACCTCCCTTCCCCTGCTTCTTACCTCGGCGCGGGGCGCTGCCGATCTTGCCGTCGCGGACCAGTCGGCCCACGATGGCGTCATGGATGCTGCCCGGCCGGAGCGGCTCGCCCAGGACGCGGGTCCAGCAGTCGACGTCCACCAGGGTATGGGCCCGGAGCAGCCAGGCCAGCTGGCCATAGCGACGGTTCTCCTCCGTGATGTACGGATCACCCAGGTCGTCGCTGTAGTTGATCTCCACTGTCATCACCCGCTTGAACCGGCTGAAGATCTCCTTCAGCCCCGGCTCGAGGGGCGAGAGGAAGCGGAGGTGGAGCGACGAGACGGACAGCCCTTCCTCGCGGGTCCGGTCAACCGCCTCCTCGATGGCGCCCTTGGTGCTGCCCCAGCCCACCACCAGCAGGTCGCCCTCGTCGTCGCCATGCACCTCCGGCGGCGTCAGGGCCTGCTGTAG
This sequence comes from Gemmatimonadota bacterium, assembly GCA_007126035.1. Lineage (GTDB taxonomy): Bacteria > Gemmatimonadota > Gemmatimonadetes > Longimicrobiales > RSA9 > SLCC01. The sequence goes on along the minus strand of SLCC01000002.1, from coordinate 18,879 downwards.
GACCGCCAGCTTGCGGCTACGCATGGTGGAACTGCGCTGCACCACGTCCGACGAGTAGGCCACCTTGCTGTTCTCGTCATGCTGGAGCCCCGTCACCGTGTGCATGCCGCCAGGCTGGCCGGGGATGAAGCGCCGACTCAGGCCCGTCTTGGGATCCCAGTCGTACGGCCGCACGTCCGGCGGCACCGGGGACTGGTCGATGGGCGGCGCGATCCAGCTCAGCTGCGGGTCGGGACGGGGGAACGGCTGCACGCCCGTGGCCAGGTTCGCGTCCGTCAGCACGATCACCAGCATCCGGAACGTCTCGGCGATCCGGCGAGCGGTGACCATGGAGTGGAAACAGTCCTCGATGGTTGCCGCCGCCATCACCACGTGGGGCGCGTCGCCCGGCTGACCGAACAGCGAGGCCAGCAGATCGCTCTGCTCCACCTTCGTCGGCAAACCCGTGGCCGGGCCGCCCCGCTGCACGTCCACCACCACCAGCGGCACCTCGGTCATGGCCGCCAGCCCCAGGAACTCCGTCTTCAGAGCCAGCCCCGGTCCGGAGGTGATGGTCAGCGCCGTCTTGCCCGCGTACGAAGCGCCGACCGCCACGCCCACCGCGGCGATCTCGTCCTCCGCCTGGTGCAGAATGCCGCCGAAGTCCTGGAACATCTCGCCCAGCAGGAAGGAGGCGGAAGTGGCCGGCGTGATGGGGTACATGGCCGTCATCTCGAAACCAGCCGCCGCCGCGCCCAGCGCCACCGCCTGGTTCCCGTTCATCACCACCATGGGCACGTCCGGCGCCTCGGGCGCAATCAGGACCTGGAAGTCCAGGTTCTCCTCCGCCCAGCCGTAGCCCAGCTCGAGCAGGGCGACGTTCTTCTCGTAGATCTCCTCGGACTTGGTCCGGAAGGCGAAGCCGATCTGGTCACGGACCAGATCCATGTCACGCTGGTAGATCCACGACAGGACGCCCAGCACGAACATGTTCTTGCCCTTGCGCGGATCCTCCACCACCGTCCGGCAGAGCTCGTCCATGGGCACCTCGATCACACGGTACCGCTTCGACGAGATCTCCTTCATCGCCGCGACCCACTGCTTGCGGATCGTCTCGTCCGGATGCTCCTTCCACATGTTCTCGAGGAGCACCACCGCGTCTTCCGCCAGGCCGTCAACCCGATGCCGGTTCAGCAGGACCTGCTCGTTGAAGGCCACCACCACGTTCGCGTGGTCGCCCCAGTTCGTTACAGGGCCCGATCCGATCCGGATCCGGTTACCGCTCGCACCCGCAGGAATCCGTGGCGGCGGCTGGATCTCGGCAGGAATCAGCTCCACCGTCCACGCGCCATTGCCCATCTTCGCCGCAACTGCACCGAAGATCTGGCCGCACTTCTGCGCGCCCTCACCCGGGTCGGACACGATCTCCACCGTATGCTCACGCGTCTCGATGAGCCTGGGTGGCTTCCGCGCCTTCGTCCCGGTGTCCTTCACCGTTACCGTGGCCATCAGCGACCTCATCTGAGGAGTCAGTAGGATCGACGCCCCAATCTGGCGCTCTCGTACGCGTCAGACTGTCGGGGTCAAGCGGGACTTTGTGTGGGAAAACCAGGGGGCAGGAGCGTCAGGCGATACCCCACCGCTTGGCAGGCATATCAGGACAGATGCTGGGAAACAGATGGTGATGACCCTACAAGGACCTCGAACACCGAACTCCGGGCCTCGAGCCTCGATGCTTCCCGCCGGCTACTTGTGGCGGTAAACGATCCGACCGCGAGTGAGGTCGTATGGCGACAGGACGAGAGTCACCCGATCCCCGGTGAGCACGCGGATCTTGAACTTCGACATCTTGCCTGCGGCGTATGCCAGGACCTCATGCCCGTTTTCGAGCCGCACACGATACATCCGGTCGGGGAGGACGTCGGTGACGACGCCTTCCATCTCGATCCCTTCCTGTTTCGCCATATCTCCTCGGTTCCTGGTCCCGGATCGGAGGCTGGTCGTCAGACTCCCAGCCGCAGCACGTTTTCCGCTGCGGGACCCTTCTGGCCCTGTATCATGTCGAACTCCACTCGCTCTCCCTCGGCAAGGCTCTTGAAGCCATCGCCCTGGATGGACGAGTGGTGCACGAAACAGTCCCGGCTGGTTCCATCAGCCTGGATGAATCCGAAGCCTTTGGCGTCATTGAACCATTTGACCGTTCCCTGCGTCCGCATGTCATCACTGCTCCGTCTATCTGTGTATACGGCAATATTCGCACTACTGTCCCGAACACGAAGCGACCTCGGGCAACGCGCACCCCAGGTCGCTTCCGTTCGCTGGTACCTGCCTGCCCTGACATCGCTGTGTTCGGCGACACGTTAGAAGCGCCATGCGCGCTCGTCAACCTCCTGGCCCGCAGGGTTTTTCCCAGAAACAGTCGCTGGTTTGTCATAACCTGCTCAACCGCAACAGGTAGCGGATACGTGGAAATGGATTGGGGGGTCCTCCGGCCGCGTGAAGAAATGGGGAGACTCTTCGCTGGCCCGGGAGCTGGTGCGGCTCCGGGTTCTGGCGACGTTCGAGACTCGCGGCTCGCGGCTCGAGATTCGCCCTCGTAGCGCCGACAGCCGCGTCGCCGTTAGCTTTGAGGTTCTGTCACCGAACCGATAACGATTGAGATCGAGGCTGATCGTGAGGCGCAGAACACTGTTGTGGGCACCGTTGGCGGTGCTGTTGCTGGTTCCTGGTGCGGCCTGGTCGCAGCACGGGCTTGCCGAGGGTGGACCGTGGGACCGGTCGGTCCCGAGGCCGGCGTCGGTGCTGGGCTACGAGCTGGGCGAGCGGTTCACTCCGCATCACCTGATCGTGCGGTACGCTGAGGCGGTGGCCCGTTCGAGTCCGCGGGTTGTGATGGACACTATCGGTCTGTCCCACGAGGGGCGGGAGCTCGTGCTGCTCGCGGTGACGAGCGAGGCGAACCAGGCGCGGCTGGAGGAGATCCGGCGTGGCAACGCGCGACTGGCGGACCCCCGTGGCGCGTCGGCGGGTGAGCTGGAGCGGCTGGTGTCCACGAATCCCACGGTGGTCTGGCTCGGCTACACGGTGCACGGCAACGAGGCGGGTGGGGTGGAGGCGGCGCTCGCGACCCTGTACGAGCTGGCGGCGAGCGGCGCTCCCGAGGTCCGGACGGTGTTGGACAGCGTGGTCGTGCTGATCGACCCGATCCAGAACCCTGATGGCCATGCCCGTCATGTTAACCAGGCCAGCTGGGGCCGTGGTCGGTTCGAGGATCCGAACCCGGCCTCGATGCAGCACGCCCAGATCTGGCAGGGTGCGCGGTCGAATCATTACCTGTTCGACCTGAACCGTGACTGGATCGTGCACGCGCACCCGGAGACGCGGGCGCGGATGGAGGTGTTCACCACGTGGTACCCCCACGTAGCCGCCGACCTGCACGAGATGGGTCCGAGCACCACGTTCTTCTTCGCGCCGCCCATGCCGCCGGTGAACAGGAACGTCCACCCGCTGATCTTCAAGGGGTGGGACCGTTTCTCCCAGGGCAACGCGGAGGCGTTCAGCGCCGAGGGCCTGGGCTTCTTCACCCGCGAGGTCTTCGACGAGTTCTTCCCCGGCTACGGCCCGTCGTGGCCGATCATGAGCGGTGCCATCGGGATGACGTACGAGCAGGCCTCGAGCCGGGGCGGCGCCATCCGCCGCGACGATGGCACGGTGCTCACTCTGCGGGAGGCGACTCGCGGCCATTACATCGCCAGCCTGGCCACGCTGCGCACCGCCGCCATGCACAGGACGGAGCGGGTGGCCGACTACCTGGCCTTCCGTCAGGCGGCGGTGCGGGACAACGCCCGGTCGTCGCTCCGGACGGTGGCGTTCGCCGACGACGGTGACGGTCGTGCGGTGGCGCTGGTGGAGGTCCTGCGCAGGCATGGTATCGAGGTCGGTCGTCTGACAGGTGCCACGGAGATCCGGGGCACCGCCTACGGCGAGGACCAGGCGGGCCGGGTCCGGCTCGAGCCGGGCACCTTCGTGGTGGACCTGTCGCAGCCGCAGGGCGTGCTGGCCCGCGCGCTGCTGGAGCCGGAAGCCGAGTTCGAACCGGAGTTCATCGCCGAGGAGCTGGAGCGGCGGGAGACCGGTGAGCGGAACCGTTTCCTGGACATGACCGCCTGGGCCATGCCGTACCTCTTCCGTCTTGACGCCTGGTGGACCGGCCAATCGGTGGGGCCGGTGGAGTCGGTCGAGGGCGGGGCCGGGGGCGCGGCGGTGACCCAGCTCCCGGAGCGTGCCCGGTTCGCCTACCTGTTCGAGCCTGGTGACGAGGCTTCGCTGCGTCTCCTGTCAGCCGTCATGGCGGACGACGTCCGGGTACGGCACGCCCAGCATCCTTTCCGGATCCAGGGCGTTGATTTCCCGCGCGGCGCCTTCGTGGTGGTGGTGAACCGGAACGAGGAGACGGTCCACGATGTGGTGAGGGAGCGTACTGCTGAGACTGGCGCCCGGGTCCACGCCGTTCATGGCGCCCTGTCCGAGTCGGGTCCCGACCTGGGCAGCAACAGCGTGCGCGCGATCCCCAATTCCCGGGTGGCCCTGGTGGGTGGCGACGGTATCGGGAGCACGTCCTTCGGCACTGCCTGGCACACCTTCGACGAGCTGCTCGGCTACCCGGTGACGCGGGTCCAACTCGGTACGCTGGCCCGGGTGCTGGACGAGTTCGACGTGGTGGTGCTGCCGTCGGGCTTCCGTATCGGGTCGGAGCTGGGCGAAGCGGGCGTGGCGGCGCTGCGGAGTTGGGTCCGCGATGGTGGGACCCTGATTACCCTGGACTCTTCCACCGGCTGGCTGGCGTCGAACGATGGTTTCGGCCGCCTCGGCACCTGGCGCGCTACGGAGCGGGCGGACGGCGAGCCTGGCCCGCCGTTGCCGGCATCGGTGCCCGGGGCGATCCTGAGGGTGGAAGCGGACGTGCCGTCGCCGCTGCTGGCGGGGATCAGGCAGAGCGAGATTCCTGTTCCGCTCTTCGGCAGCACGGTCTATGAGGCGCCGTCCGACGTCCGGCCCGGCGAGGTGGTGTTGCGCATCGCACCGGAGGACCGTCTCCGTCTGGCGGGCTACATGTGGCCGGAGGTGCCGGAGCGGCTGGCGGGCGCTCCCTGGCTGTGGACGGAGCGGGTGGGTTCCGGTCGCGTGATCGGGTTCGCCGCCGACCCCAACTTCCGGGGCATGTGGCGAGGTCTGCTGCCGTTGTTCGCCAACGCGGTGTTCCTGGGTCCGACCATGTAGGCAGTGATCGAGGAGGAGCATGCGCCGTGGGTTCGTCGTCGCAGGGATCCTGGTCGCCGCCACTGCCTGTGACGGTCTGACCGGTCCGTCGGCGGGCCCACCTGCCATCACCTCCGTCTCGCCTGCCGTCCTGACCCCGGGTGACACGGCAACCATCGACGGCGCCAATTTCTCCGCGAGGGCTGCCGGGAACGAGGTTACGGTGGCTGGCCTGGCCGCCCAGGTCGTGGCGGCCTCGGCCACCCGGATCCGGGCGGTCGTGCCGCCGGCAGGCTCGCTGCCCTGCGCCGGACAGTCGGGTCAGCCGGTGGTGGTGGTGGTGGGCGGCCGGGAAGCGGTCGTGGAGCACCCCTTCACGGCGGCGGCCCAGCGGAGCCTGGCGGTGGGCGAATCCATCTGGTTCGACGCCGCCGCCGCAGGGTGCAACGAGCTGACCGACGGTGGCGCCTACCTGGTCAGCGTCTTCAACACCTCCCAGGCGCCGGGCAGCCGCACCTCGTTCATGCTGCGGGGCACCTCTCCGGTGGCCGCGGACGCCGCCGTCGCCCCGCGTCTCCACCGGGTCGAGCCGGGCCCGATGCTGGGGGCATTAGCGCCGGAGCGGGGGCCTGACCGGGAAGCGCTGGGCCACGCCCGGATCCTTGAGCAGAACGTGCGCATCGCCCGTGAGCTGGCGCCCCGGGTCACACCTCGTCGGCCGTCGGCGGGCCCGGCCCTCTCGCTGGCGCCCCTGGCCCTGGGAGCGACCCGTGAGTTCAACGTCCCGGACGTGGACTCCGGCTCGTACTGTACCGATCCCTTCCCGGTCACCGCGCGCCTGGTCTATTCCGGGCAGACGGCCCTGATCTGGGAGGACCAGGCGGCACCGCTGGCGGGGCAGATGGACGGCAGGTGGGAGGAAGTGGGGCGGGAGTACGAGGAGGTCATGCACCCGATCCTGCTGGAGAAGTTTGGCGACCCGCTGGCGTACGACCCGTGGCTCGACAACCCGGGGCGGGTGAACATGTTGTTCTCGGAGCAGGTCAACGACTTCCGCCTCGGTGTGGCGGGCTTTGTCTTCTCCGGTGACCTGTACCCCACGGACTCGTGCGCCGCCAGCAACCAGGCGGCGATCTTCTACGGCCGGGTGCCCACTGAGGCAGGCAGCGGCTACGACGGCCATACCGTCGACACATGGGCGTGGCGGACGCGATCGACCATCATCCACGAGGTGAAGCACATCATCTCGTACGCCACCCGTATGAGGCTGGCCGCCGAGTCCGGCGGCTCTCCGGTCTTCGAGGCGCTGTGGCTCGAGGAGGCGACGGCCCGGCTGTCGGAGGAGTTCTATGCCCGGGCGCTCATGGGCTACGGCCAGGGCGACAACGTGTCCTATGCGGAAAGCATCTGGTGCGAGCGGCGGGTCGGCAGCGCCCACCCCACCTGTGACGCCGTGCCCAGCATGATGTACAAGCACTTCGGGGCCGTGTACCAGTACTACCGTAACGTGGGCGACCGGACGCCCATCGGTCAGGCCAACTCGGGGGACTTCACCTTCTACGGGAGCGGCTGGCTGCTGGTGCGCTGGGCGCTGGACCAGAGCGGCCGATCGGAGGCTGCGTTCAGCAGGGCCCTGGTCCATGAGCCCCAGCTCACGGGCGTGTCGAACCTGGTGGCGCGCGCCGGGCGGGCGTATGCCGAGCTGCTGGCCGACTTCAGTCTGGCGCTAGCGGTGGACGGCCATCCCGGGGGGCTGGCCACCAGACCGGAGCTCCAGATCCCGAGTTGGAACACCCGGGACATCATGGCTGGCCTGCACGAGGACCATCAGGGTACCGGCCTGGCCCATTCCTACCCTGTACCCTGGCCCCTGGCGACGTCGTCCCTAGGCCCGGGTGACTTCGAGACGACGGGCGCCAGCGTCCGCGGCGGGACGGCCGCCTTCTTCGAGATCGGGAGCCCGGCGGAAGGCGGCCAACTCCTGCAGCTCCTGAGCGCAGGGGGGGACGTGGCGCCGGGCAACCTGGGGGTGGCCATAGTGAGGATCGAATAGTGGATGTCGGCTCGGAGGCCGGGCTGCTGGTGCGGCTGGGCACCATCGTCGCCGTGGCGCTGGCGGCCCACCTGCTGGTCCGAGGGGTGAAGGCTCTGACGGACAGGCTGCTGGCCCCGGCGGCGCACGGCGACCGGGCGGCTGCCGCCAGCCGCCGCCACCCCAAGATCGCCACGGTGGTGGGGCTGCTGGTCAGCACCGCCACCTTCGCCGTCTGGTTCGTCGCGGTCGGGTTCGCCCTGCACCAGTTCGAAGTCAACCTGACCGCCTACTTCGCCACCGCCACCGTAGTGGGACTGGCCGTCGGCTTCGGCTCACAGGGCCTGGTCCAGGACGTGGTGATCGGGTTGACCATGATCTTCACGGATGCGCTGGACATAGGCGACACGGTGGAGGTCTCGGGACAGGTGGGCCGCGTCGACAGGATCGGGCTCCGGTTCACCACGCTGTCCAACTTCCTCGGGCAGACCATCTTCATCCCGAACCGGAACATTGCCGTGGTGGGCAGGTTCCGCCGTGGCGTGGTCCGGGCATACGTGGACGTGCAGGTCCCGGAGACCGAGGACGGGGAAGGTCTGGCCCGCGAGCTGAGCAGGCTGGCGGCGGGGCTGCGGGCGCAGCACGCGGCGATCCTGGCGGAGCCGGAGGTGCTGGGCGTCCGCACCGCGGGCCCAGGCGGCTGGCGCTACGTGCGCCTGCTGCTCCTGGTCTGGCCAGGACAGCAGGCGGTGGTGGAGACCGTCTTCCGCCAACGCGTCTTGGCCTTCATGAAGGCCCGCGAGGCCCAGTTCGCCGACTGGATGGTGGTCGTCAGCTACCGGGTCTCCGGCCCCCAGGACCGGGTTCGGTCCGGAGATCAGTGATCCACGGCCACGCCCACTATGCCCGCCAGTGACCGGAATACCTCGAGCCACGACTGGGCCCGACCATCGCCGGCGGCGGCCCGGGCCCGGACCGTGCCCGAGTGGTCCCGCCGCAGGTCGTAGAAGGCGTTCTGGAGGTTCCAGAAATTCACCTCGAAGGGGGCCGCCGCCGCCAACCCCGCCGCATCCTCCAATCTCCTGAGGAGGGCCAGGTCGTCCGGGTCCTCGTACACCGCCGCGGCGATGGCCTCGAGGCTCCGCTGGAAGGCGAAGCCGAGCCCGCCGGCGTCGAGCATGACCTCCCTTCGCCTGGCCTCCTCCATGAGGGAGCGCACCTGTTCCAGGTCCATGTCGGGATCGGAGACCTCCCGGATCAGGCTGGTGTTGATTACGTACTCACCGGCCAGGGAGAGTGCCACCGGCATGGGTATGGACAGGTCGTGGAGGAAGTGCATGAGGGGCGCGTTCCGCTCGTAGATCTGGCGATAGACGTTCTCCGCGTCCCGCAGCGTGGACTCGATGATCTGATCCAGGACCTGCCGCCGCTGGTCCTGGAACAGGGACCGGAGGTTGTAGGTCGCGTTGCGGAAGTGCCGGTCAAGGGACCGTATCGTCTCGGTGAAGTCCGCCACCTCGAAGGGCACGGTCAGCTCCTGCCGCATCGTGTCGAAGGCGTCAGCGTCGATGAAGGGTCTGACCCCGGCATGGATGGTGTGATCGCCCAGGTGCAGCACGCCGTAGGACAGCAGCACGTCCTCCTTGGTGACACGTGAGGCGACCGTGATCAGGCCCGTGGCCAGCCTGGCCCGGCCGGCCACCCGCACGATGGCGTCCGCCACGTCTATGTCGTAGCAGTATTCCCGCGTCTGCTCCGACGGCTCGGTGAACAGGGACGAGATGGCGAAGTGGGCGCCCACCTCGGTGAGATCGAGCCGGGCCGCACGGGCCATCCGGTTGTAGACGGAGCGGCCATCGCCCATCTCCGGGATGTTGGACCTCGCCTCCTGCAGCCTGGTGAGGAAGCCCGGCTCCAGGTCCCTGCCCAGCGCTTCGTCCGCCAACTGTATCGCCCGACCCGCGTACTGGAGGACTTGGACCGTCTCGATGCCCGACAGCTCATCGAAGAACCAGCCGCAACTGGTGTACATGAGCATGGCCTGCCGCTGCATCTCCAGGAGCCGGGTCAACCGGATCTGCTCGTTGTGGTCCAGCTCCCTCCGGGCATGCTTGTCCAGGAAGGCGGAGATCATCGCCGGCTCCCGGTCCAGGATCACGTCGATGTAGTCGTCGCGCGCAGCCCAGGGGTCCTCCAGGTACTCACTGGCCGCCTCCTCGTACCTGGGGGCCAGCTCCTCCGCCAGCCAGTCCAGCGACTCCCGCAGCGGGCCTCGCCATTTCTGGTTCCACTCCCCACGGCCACCCGTGTTGCACCCGCAGCTCGAACGCCAGCGCTCCACGCCGTGGGCACAGCTCCACGACGTGGCCTCGATTATCTCCACCTCGTGCGTGGGCGGGTGTAGCTCGAGGAACTCGCCATAATTGGTGAGCCGGATGTCTTTGCGACCTTCGATCACACGGAGCGCCCGGGCCAGCGCCATGTCGCCGTGACGGTGATGGTGGCCGTACGTCTCGCCATCCGTGGCGATGTGGCCGAGCTGCGGCCAGGTGCGCCGCTCGTCGAACATGTCCGCCAGCCGGGCGGCGAACCGGTCCCCGCTCCGGAGCAGGCCCTCGAAGGCCACCGCGCGGGAGATGGGGCCGTCGTAGAAGAACAACACGATCTGCCGGCCGCTGGGCAGCCGGCAGAGGTAGGCGCGCGTAGGATCCACGCGGCTCCCCGAGACGTCCCGCCAGCCGTCGTCCTCCGTGCCACCCGCCCCGTCCAGCGGCCGGATCCGACCAGCCTGGTTCGGCGCCAGGATCGTGAACGTTATGCCCCTCTCGGCCAGAGCCTCCAGCGACGCCACGTCGGCCGCCGTCTCCGCCAGCCACATGCCGTCGGGCCGCCGGCCGAACCGGTGCTCGAAATCCCGGATCCCCCAGATAGCCTGCGTCCGCTGATCACGGCCGCTGGCCAACGGCATTATCATGTGGTTGTAGACCTGGGCCAGGGCGGAGCCATGGCCGCCGAAGCGCTCGATGCTCCGGGCGTCCGCGTCCAACACTGCCTGGTAGGTGACAGGGTCGTGGTCCTCGAGCCACTGCAGGAGCGTGGGGCCGAAGTTGAAGCTGATCCGCTCGTAGTTGTTGTCCAGCTCATGGATCCGGCCCTTCCCGTCCAGGATCCTGGAGACGGCGTTGGGCGCGTAGCATTCCGCCGATATCCGCTCGTTCCAGTCGTGGTACGGGTAGGCCGAGTCCTGGCGCTCGATGGCCTCGAGCCAGGGATTCTCGCGCGGCGGCTGGTAGAAATGGCCATGGATACAGATATAGCGCTGGCGTTCTGGCATCGTCGTTTCAGTTGATCAGTGGATAGTGCGAGCTTTGAACTCCGAACTCCGAGTTCCGAACTCCGAACCGCCCTACCTCACCACCCCTGCGGCGGCCGAGGATGCCGGTCGAGCCTGACGCGCTCGCGTATCGGCAGTCGTCGAAGGACCCCTGTGCCGATCGGTGTCGGTGAAGGTCGTGACCGAGCATATCGGGAGCAGTGGAACCCGGGCGCGGAACGACCGGGTCGGGGTGGCGGGGGCAGGGGTTCGGAAGGCCATGCACCATTGCCGGTGGGGGTGTTACCCCTGCCCCTGCCACGGGACCCCGCCTCTTCCTGCCCGAACCCGTCTCAGCCGGTCGCATGCCGGTCAGCAACTCCTGGTTCCGAGAAGAACCCCCAATTCCCAGCTCCCAGCTCCCAACTCCCATTTCTAGTCAGCCGCTCTCCGGGGCAAGGAAGAGGGCGCCCAGGGGCGGCAGGTCCAGGCTGAGGGACCACGGGCGCCCGTGTGCGGGTTCGGGTTCGGTCTCGATGGTGGTGGAACCGCCGCGGAGGCCGCTGCCGCCGAATTCCACGGCGTCGCTGTCCAGGAGCACGTTCCATGCGCCTTCCGGCTCGACGCCGACGCGGTAGTCGTGTCGGGGTTCGGGGGTGAGGTTGTATACGCAGAGCACGACGTCTTCACGCCTGTTCCCGCGGCGGAGGAAGGCCAGCACGCTGTTCTGGTGGTCGTCTCCGATCACCCACTCGTAGCCCTCGGGCATGGTATCCTTGGCGTGGAGCGCGGGCCGCGCCCGATAGAGTCCGTTCAGGGCGCTGGTCAGGTCCCTGATACCCTGATGTTCGGGGTACTGGAGGAGGTCCCATTCCAGTTGGTGCTCGTGGGCCCATTCGCTGCGCTGTCCGAACTCGCCGCCCATGAAGAGCAGCTTCTTGCCGGGCTGTCCGAACATGTATGCCAGGAGGAGCCGGAGGTTGGCTCGTTGCTGCCAGTCGTCGCCGGGCATCTTGTGGAGCAGGGATGCCTTGCCGTGGACCACCTCGTCGTGTGACAGGGGCAGGGTGTAGTTCTCGGTGAACATGTAGACGCCGCGGAAGGTGATCTCGTTGTGGTGGTGTTGGCGGTGGACCGGATCGCGGGCCAGGTACTTGAGGGTGTCGTGCATCCAGCCCATGTCCCACTTGAAGCCGAAGCCCAGGCCGCCCATGCTGGTGGGTCGTGAGACCATGGGCCAGGCGGTGGACTCCTCGGCGAAGGTCTGGACGTCGGGGTGCGCCTGGTAGATGGCCTCGTTCATCCGGCGCAGGAAGTCGATGGCCTCCAGGTTCTCCCTGCCACCATGGACGTTGGGGATCCAGCCGCCGGCCTCACGGGAGTAGTCCAGGTAGAGCATGGAGGCGACAGCGTCGACGCGCAGGCCGTCCACGTGGTAGACGTCGAGCCAGAAGAGGGCGCTGCTGATCAGGAAGCTCCGCACCTCGTCCCTGCCGTAGTTGAAGATGCTGGACTTCCAGTCCGGGTGATAGCCCTGGCGCGGGTCGGAGTGCTCGAAGAGGTGGGTGCCATCGAAGTACGCCAGCCCGTGCTCGTCGGTGGGGAAGTGGCTTGGCACCCAGTCCAGGATCACGCCGATCCCGGCCTGGTGGAGCTGATCGATCAGGTACATGAAGTCCTGGGGCGTGCCGAACCTGGAGGTGGGGGCGAAGTGGCCGGTGGTCTGGTAGCCCCAGGACCCGAAGAACGGATGCTCCATGACGGGCAGGAACTCCACGTGGGTGAAGCCGCACCTGGTGACGTGCTCCACCAGGTGCGGTGCCAGCTCGCGGTAGTTGTGGAACTCCCGGTCGGGTGGCCTCATCCACGAGCCCAGGTGCACCTCGTAGATGGAGATGGGCGCGTCGTGGGAGCTGCGCGGGCCGCGGCGGCTCATCCACTCGCCGTCGCTCCAGTCATAGTGCAGGTCCCATATGACCGACCCGGTGCGCGGCGGCGTCTCGTGCATGAAGCCCACCGGATCCGCCTTCTCGACCTGGTACCCGCGGGGCCCCTGGACGAAGTACTTGTAGACGTCTCCTTTGTCGGCTCCCTCCACGAACCCCGACCATATCCCCGACTGGCCCTGCGAATGCAGCGGTGACGCATTCCGGTCCCAGCCGTTGAACTCACCGATCACGCTGACGGCCCGGGCGGACGGCGCCCACACGGTGAAGCGGGTGCCGCCCCTCTCGACGTGGGCGCCCAGGAGGCGGTGGACTGCGTGGTGGCTGCCCTCGTTGAAGAGGTAGCGATCGTAATCGGTGGTTCCAACGTTCTCAGACATGATTGGCTTCTCTGGATCGGTTGAGCTCCTCGAGCTGGGCGGCGACAGCCGGCTGGCCCAGCGCCTGGATGGGCCGGCGGGCTGGCCGGCGCCAGTTCTCTTCCCTGAGGCTCCCTGGCACGTTCTGCGGCTCGGGCTCGAGCCAGAGGTCCTCCATGGTGGCCAGGACCAGACCGGCGTCGGAGCGACCCATGTGACGCATCAGCTCCCGGTGCACCGTTCCGCCAGCCTCCGCGGCGCCGTGGTCGATATCGAGCCCCGCTGCCAGCTTCCGCCCCAGCTCGGCGCGTCCGGCGATCTCCGTTGCCGCGTCCTCGTCGTCCATCTGGCCGAGCTCGTTCCTGATCTCGGCGTCGCGGCCGGTCCACCAGCCGGCGAACGTGGGAGTGTCGTGGGTCCCGATGGACGCCAGGGCGCCGGACGGCACGGGACGCGGCAGCAGGGCGCTGCCGTCGTCCGTGTCCTCCAGCTCGAACTGGAGCACGTACATGCCGGGGAAGCCATGGCGGCGCATGTCCCGGCGCACCACCCGGGGCACGGTGCCCAGGTCCTCGCCCACGATGACGGACCCGAAGCGGCGGGACTCGAGGCAGAGGATGGCATACAGCTCCTCGGCGGGGTAACGCACGTAGACGCCCTGGCGTGCGTCCGGTCCCACGACCCAGTACATGCGGTGGAGCTGCATCACGTGGTCGATACGGAGTACCCGGGCGAAGCGCAGGTGGTTGCGGATACACGCGATGAAGTAGCGGTGCCGCACGAACCTGCAGGCTTCCGGGTGGAGCGGCGGGAAGCCCCAGTCCTGGCCCATGGCCGCCAACGGGTCGGGCGGCGCGCCGGCGGACGCGGTGACGGCGAACAGCTCCCGCTCCCGCCAGACATCGTAGCCTGCCGGATGCACCCCAAGGGGCAGGTCCAGGTAGAGGCCCACATCCCGGGACTCCGCCCGCTCCTTCACGGCGGTCAGCTCCCGCTCAGCGAGCCACTGGACGTAGAGATGGTAGCGGGCGACGTCCCGGTCGTAGTCGTCCGGGCGCACGTCCCGTCCCCGGAGCCGGTCCGGCCAATCCGTCCAAGACCCCAGGCGGGCGACGAGGGCGCGGAAGCGGGCGTAGTCGTCGGCATACGGGTTCCTCTCCCGGAACGAAGCCAGTTCGTCCGGCTCCCGGTCCGGGTCGGAGAAGAAGGCCCGGGCTCCCGCCTCGAGGACGGGCTTCTTGGCCGCCATGGCGCTCCTGGGGTCGAACAGCCCATCGGCGTAGGGGCGGACGACGCTGGTGGGTGCGGGCCCTGCGGGCGGCTCCAGGTACAGCTCGTTCCAGAACAGCCTGCTCACCGGGGAGTAGGGGCTGGGGTCGTAGGGCCGGTCCAGGTAGGCGGCCATGAGCGGGAGCGTGCCGATCACCGTGCCGCCATGGTCCGCCACGTACTCCGCCAGCCGGTCCAGGAGGCGGAGCCCCGGCGCGGCGGCACCGGTCACTCCCTCGCCGCCCGGACCCTCACCCAGGCCCTCGCCCACGGCCGGGGACTCGCCGCCCGGGTCCTCCCAGAGGGCGTGGAGCGGGGCGAAGAGCCCCCAGCCCCGGCGGCCCACCGCCGACTCCCAGGGCGATGCCTTCATGGGCGCGCATATGAGCAGGGCCGCCGCTCGGAGCTGGCGCCGGCCGTCGCCCACCGACAGGTCCAGGTCGTGGTAGCCCAGGGGCAGCCCCGCGGGCAGGGGCGCCCGCAGCGCCACGTACTCCTCCCCGCCGACCTCGCCGGCCTCCACCAGCACCAGGTCGGCGGGTGAAAGAGGCAGGCGCAGGAGGCCGCCGTCCTCCAACGTGATGGCGCCCAGGATCCTGTCATCACGACGGCGAGCCGGGATCCGGATGGTGAAGCTGCCCGGCGAGTCATCTCGCCGGCCCTGCCAGGCCACCACCACCGGCTCCAGGATCCGCTCCCACAGCTCCCGCTCCCGCAGGGCCAGGAGGCCCGGGATCCGGGCCGCGTCCCCGACGGGCACCCGGAGCGCCTGGAGGACGCCAATGAGTGCCTCCGGTGAGGCGCTCATCCGCCGGCCCTCGTGGTCAGCGTAGGCGGTCTGGACGCCGTGCAGGCGAGCCAGGCGGTGGAGTCCCGGTGGCGCCGCCATCAGACCTTCATGTCCAGGAGCTGGGCCAGCCCCCGGAGGGGCACCGCTATCCAGTCCGGCCTGTTGTTCAGCTCGTAGCCCAGCTCATATACCGCCTTCTCCAGGAGGTGCGCTTCCAGGAGGACCCGGAACTGGTCCTCCCTGGAGGGCAGGAATCGCTGGGCGGCCTGGTCCGCCTCCTCCCGGTAGGCCTGGAGGAAGGCGGAGCTGGCCCAGGCGGCCCAGAACCGGGCCCAGCGGTCCAGCTCCTCCAGCTCGTCGGCCCGGGCCAGCCCCCGGGCCTCCTGGTCCATGAGGCCGGTGTAGGCGGCGTAGCTGAACGAGCGGAGCATCCCCGCCACGTCCGACAAAGGCGACCTCTTGAGGCGTCGCTCCGTCAGCGGTCGGGCCGGCTCGCCCTCGAAGTCGATGATGACGAAGTCCCGGCCCGTGAAGAGGACCTGGCCCAGGTGATAGTCGCCGTGGGTCCGGATCCGCTGGGCCTCCATCTTCTCCCCCACAACAGCGCGCATCCGGTCCAGGATCTGGCCCCGCTGCTCGAGCATCGCCGCCGCCGGGTCGCGGGCGACATCGGGGATGGCGGTCATCCGCTGCTCCAGGGCCTGGAAGACCCGCCCGCTCAGGTTACGCATGGACTGGTAGAGGGAGCGCTGGTAGAGGGCGCTGAACGGCTCGGGTGCGAACTCCCGCCGATCCGTGCCGGCGGCCAGGGCGGCGTGCATCTCGGCGGTACGGACGCCCAACAGGCGGGCGGACTCCATGTACGCGCCGAGCAGCTCGTGGGCCAGCTCCGGCGCCTCGTGGCGAGGGCGCTCCAGGAGGCCGTCCACGTCCAGCCGGAGCTCCTGGCTGATGGGCCGCTGGGTGATCACCGTCTCGAAGAAGCCGCCCAGGGCGTCCAGCGTGTAGGACCAGGCGTCGCCCTCGTTTGGCACGTAGCGTTTCAGGACGCCCAGGGTCGACGACACGTCACCGACCCGGTAGTGCAGCTCGCCCGTCACGTCCGGCGTGTGGGCGAAGCCCTTCCGGCCCAGCTGCCGGGCGATCTCCAGGTCCGGGTTCAGCCCTTCGTCCAGCTTCCGGAACAGCTTGAAGAAGAGCTCGTTCCCGAACATGATGGACGTATTGCTCTGCTCCACCCGGACCAGGTGCGGGTCGAGCCGCGCGCCCTCCTCCCGGCGCCGCTCCCGGAACTCCCCGGTCAACGAGCCGGTCACTTCGCCCGGGTCGCCACGGAGCTTACGCCGGGTCGCCATCACCCGGAGCAACTCGTTGGCGAAGGCGGGCTCGACCACGGCGTCATACAGGATGGCGCCCCTCGGCGTGGCGGTCCGGGCGACGACGGCGTGGGGGTGCTCCTTGGCCAGACGCCTGACGCGATCTCCCTCCGCCAGCGCCAGGGGCAGAACGTAGCGCTCCGGGTCACCGTCCACGTACTCTACCCGGATGATGGCCACGTAGGCCTGGATCTCGTCGGTGGTGGCGTCGATGGCATCTATCACGTGAGCCGCCCGTATCCGGCGGGCCTTGCCGCCGAACCAGCGCCGCGGCCGGAGGTAGTCGGGCAGGATGTCATCCAGGAGCGGCCGGTCGTCGCCCACCAGCAGACTGGTCCAGTCCCGGCCGGCAGGCGTCAGGTTCGGCCATTCGGGCCGCTTCCCCAACTCCACCCCCGGCTGCTCGCCGGAGCGCTCGGGCGTCAGCTGGAACCAGTAGAAGGTATGGGGCGCCAGGGTCAGGAAGTAGGGCAGCTCCCCGATCCTCGGGAACTCCGTGTGGCCGAAGAGCTCCACGGGGACCCGGC
Organism: Gemmatimonadota bacterium; assembly: GCA_007126035.1. Lineage (GTDB taxonomy): Bacteria > Gemmatimonadota > Gemmatimonadetes > Longimicrobiales > RSA9 > SLCC01. The sequence goes on along the minus strand of SLCC01000002.1, from coordinate 2,029 downwards.
CCTCGTACTCGCTCAGGTCCAGCTCCGCGGCCTGGGTGAACCGGGAGAGGTTCGCCACCACCAGCACATGCTCGCCCTGGTACTCCCGGATGAAGACCAGCACCTTCCGGTTCTCGGGCTGGATGAAGTGGATGATCCCGCGGCTGAAGGCCTTGAACCGCTTGCGCAGGGCGATCAGCCGCTTCATCCACCAGAGCAGCGAGGTGGGATTGCTCTGCTGAGCCTCCACGTTCACCGCCTCGAAGTGGTATTCGGGGTCGGTGATCACCGGCAGGTACAGCTTCTGGGGGTTGGCCCGGCTGAACCCCGCGTTCCGGTCCCCGCTCCACTGCATGGGCGTACGCACGCCGTCCCGGTCACCCAGGTAGACGTTGTCGCCCATCCCGATCTCATCGCCATAATAGAGGACGGGCGTGCCCGGCAGGGACATGAGCAGTCCGTTCAACAGCTCGATCTTGCGACGACTGTTGCCCAGGAGCGGCGCCAGGCGACGGCGGATCCCCAGGTTCACACGCATCTGCGGGTCGTTGGCGTAGACCCGGTACATGTAGTCCCGCTCCTCGTCCGTCACCATCTCCAACGTCAGCTCGTCATGGTTGCGCAGGAAGATGGCCCACTGGCAGCTGTCCGGGATCTCCGGCGTCTGCTCCAGGATGTCCAGGATCGGGAAGCGGTCCTCCATCTGCACCGACATGAAGAGTCGGGGCATGATGGGGAAGTGGAAGTTCATGTGGCACTCGTCGCCATTGCCGAAGTACTTGACGGCGTCCTCCGGCCACTGGTTCGCCTCCGCCAGGAGCATCCGGTTGGTGTAGCGCTCGTCGATATGGGACCGGAGCTCCTTGAGGAAGGCATGGCTCTCGGGCAGATTCTCACAGTTGGTGCCCTCCCGCTCGTACAGGTACGGGATGGCGTCCAGCCGCATCCCGTCCACCCCCATCTTCCACCAGAAGTCCATGGCCCGCATGACCGCGCGGTGCACCGGCGGGTGGTCGAAGTTCAGGTCCGGCTGCTTGTGGTAGAAGCGGTGCCAGTAGTACTGCTGCGCGATGGGGTCCCAGCTCCAGTTGCTCGCCTCGAAGTCCTGGAAGATGACCCGCGCGTCCCTGTACTTCTCCGGGTCGTCGCTCCAGACGTAGTAGTCCCGGTGCGAGCTCCCCCGCGGCGCACGCCGCGCCCGCTGGAACCACGGATGCTGGTCGGAGGTGTGGTTGATCACCAGCTCCGTGATCACACGGATGCCACGGGCATGGGCCTCCCGCAGGAACCGGCGGAAATCCGAGACCGAGCCGTACGCAGGGTGCACTTCCGTGTAGTGCGCGATGTCGTAACCGTCGTCGAACCAGGGAGACGGATAGAACGGCAGCAGCCAGATGGCCGTCACACCCAGGTCCTCCAGATAGTCAAGCTTCCGCGTCAAGCCCTGGAAATCACCCACCCCATCATCGTTCGAATCGAGGAAGGCACGCACATGCAGCTCGTAGATGATGGCATCCTTGTACCAGAGCGGGTCGTCAGGAAGGGCCGACGACTTCTCCGACAGCTTCTTCGGCTGCTTACGAGTTCGGGGCATAGAGATCGTTGTTCAAAGTAACGCTCAGGCCGCCGAGGCGACGCAACGAGCGGGCCGGAGATTCGAACTTCGAACTGGAAGCTGGGCACTCGGCCGATCCGGCTATGCTCATGCCCCGGGGCGGCCGCAAGCTTCCAACGGCGTGACACCGGAGCGCCCGCAGAGGTCGTAGGAAACGGAGTGGGTACGGGTAAGAAACAAGGGAGCGGCCCCCTTACGCTACACGAATAGTCAGCCCTCCTGCGCCCCGCCAGGGGCGCCCACCTGCGAGCCGAAGGCGAGCCCGCCAACTAGTGGACCGAATCCGAAGTTCCGATGGCATTCGAACGCGCCTACGCGCCCCCTGCGGCGTTACGCCTCCTCGGAATAGCGTTGCTATGCCTGCGTCGGCGCGCCTTGCCGGAGGCGCGCATCCACGCTCTCGGTGCTCACCGAACTTCGGAATCGGTCCACTAG
>SLCC01000103.1 GCA_007126035.1 Gemmatimonadota bacterium | reverse complement strand
CGGAAAACGGAAAAGGCGAAGCCGGAAAACGGAAACCGGAAAACGGAAACGGGAAGCGGAGGGGCCCCCTCGAGCGGGCCGACAGGTGCTGCGGGGGGACGGGTGCCCATCCCCATAGCCACTCTGCGCCCTCCGTCTCCTTCGCGCCCTCTGTGTCACGCCGTTCGAAGATCGTATCGCCCTCGAAGCCGCCCTGTTTGCCAAACAGCTTCCGGAACCCGGAACCCCGGAACCCGGAACTCGGAACTCACGAGAGCGGCTCGACGCGCACGTCCTCCATGAGCTCGTTGACCAGGTCCAGCGTTCCGAGTGCGGTTCCCGGCGTCATGGCGGTGGCGGCTCCCGCGGCGGTGCCCACGCGCAGGCCCTCTACGATGGGCTGGCCGGCAGCCAGGGCCACGGCCAGGCCGGCCACCAGGGAGTCGCCCGAGCCCACGGTGCTGCGGGGCTCGATGCGGGGCGGGACAACTCGCCAGGCGTCGTCGCCGTGGACGCAGATGGTGCCGGCGGCGCCCATGGAGATGACCACCAGCTCGATGCCGCGGGCGGCCAGCTCCCTGGCCGCTGCCACCACTGCCTGCTCGTCGGGTAGCTGGCGGCCCACCAGCCGCTGGGCCTCGGCCCGGTTGGGCTTGATCATGTGGGGTCGGCTGTCGAGGCCGTGGCGGAGGGCTTCTTCGTCCGCGTCCACGATGGTCAGCACGTCGTTCTCCCGGGCCATTGCCACGTAGCGGGAGTACGTGTCGTGGCGCATTCCGGGCGGCAGGCTCCCCGCCAGGACCAGGACTCGTCCGGCCTTGAGCCAGAAGCCGAGCAGGCCCTCCAGGCGCTCGGCGTGTCGGGCCTCGACCCGGGGGCCGGGGCCGTAGAGGTTGGTCTCCCGGTTCCCGTCCTCCTCGATGATCGTGACGTTGAGACGGGTCTGGCCCGGGACGGAGATGAGGTGGTGGTCCACCTCCTCGTCGTCCAGGGCGCCGCGTATCAGCGTGCCCATCTCACCGGCCACGAAGCCGAAGGCGATGGTGGGCCAGCCCAGCCGGTTCGCCATGCGCGAGACGTTGATGCCCTTCCCGGCGGGGTCGAGCTGGGATTCCGGGAACCGGATCACCCGGCCCAGCTCCAGTGACGGGACGAAGATGGTCTTGTCCACCGCCGGGTTCGGCGTGAGTGTGATGATCATGACGTCGAGGTTCGAAGTTCGAAGTTCAAAGCTCGGGGCTCGCCCGCCCGGAGCTCGCAGTCCTCGCCGCGGATCCTGACCTTCAGCGGCTCCCCCTCCTCCAGCAGGTAGCGCTCCGTGTCGTGGCGCAGCGAGACCCTTAGCTGCCGGTCCTGGAACCGGATGGGGAACTCCAGCGCCTCCCAGGCCCGGGGCAGCCGGGGATCGATGTGGAGGTGGCCGTCGAAGTCGCGGACGCCGCCGAACCCGAAGACCAGGGCCTGCCAGACGGCGCCGGTGCAGGCCACGTGCACGCCGTCGGACACGTTCCCGGCCACGTCGCCCAGGTCCATGAGGTTGGCGTAGGTGAAGTACTCCAGCGCCTTCTCCTCGTCGCCGATCTCCGCCGCCAGCATGCTCTGGACGCCGGCGGAGAGGGACGAGTCGCCGGTGGTGCGAGGGTCGTAGTAGTAGAAGTTCCGGCGTTTGTGCTCCAGGGTGAACTCGTTGCCCAGCAGGAACATGGCCTGCACCACGTCGGCCTGCTTCAGCACCTGGTGGCGGTAGATGACCAGGGGGTGGTAGTGGAGGAGGAGGGGGAAACGGGAACGGGGCGTCTGCTCCAGGTCCCAGGGCTCACGGTCCAGGAAGCCGTCGTCCTGGGGGTGGACGCCCCGCTCCTCGTCGTACGGCACGTGCATGGCCGCCGCCGCCCGCTCCCAACTCTCCACCTCGCCGGGCTCCAGGCCAACGTCGTGGACCAGGGCGCGGTAGTCGGCGGGCCGCTCCGCCTCGAGCCGCCGCACGGCGCTGGCGGCGTAGTTCAGGTTCAACCGGGCCATGAGGTTGGTGAACGTGTTGTCGTTCACCACCGTGGTGTACTCGTCGGGACCCGTCACGCCATGGATGTGGAACTCGCCGTCGTCGCCGTAGAAGCCCAGGTCCTCCCAGAGACGCGCCGTCTCCACCAGTATCTCCGCCCCCACCTCCACCAGGAAGCCCGGGTCGTCACGCACGTCCACGTACTTGCGGATGGCGTAGGCGATGTCGGCGTCGATGTGGTACTGGGCCGTCCCGGCCTGGTAGTACGCCGACGCCTCCTCCCCGTTGATGGTGCGCCACGGGTAGAGCGCTCCGCGCTGGCTCAGCTCCCGGGCCCGCTGCCTGGCCTTGTCCAGCATGCTGTGACGGAAGCGGAGCAGGTTGCGGGCGATGCGAGGCTGGGTGTAGGCCAGGAACGGCAGCACGAAGATCTCCGTGTCCCAGAAGAAGTGGCCGTCGTACGCCTGCCCGGTCAGACCCTTGGCCGGGACACCTTCGCCCTCGGCTCGCCAGGTGGCCTGCGCCAGCTGGAACAGGTTCCACCGGATGGCCTGCTGCGTCCGCTCCGGATCGTCGCCGCCGGAGACCCGCACGTCGGCCCGGTCCCAGAAGCGGTCCAGGTTCTCGCGTTGCGCCGCCAGCAGCGTGTCCACGCCGTCGCCCACGGCCCGGTCCAGCGTCCGCCGGCACCGGTCCACCAGCTCCCGGGGCGGCTGGCTCCGGGACCGCTGGTAGGTCACGTACTTGACCAGCCGGATGGGCTGGTCCGGCTGGGCCAGGCCGGTGAGGACGAACCGGGAGAGGTCCTGCTCCGCGCTGACCTGGATGTCCACATCCGCCTCCGTCTCCACCACGTGCTCCACGCCCATGCCCAGCGTCATGCGGCTGTTCGTGGTCCGGTAGCCCAGCATGATCCGGCCATCCTCCGCCTCCACCAGCCGGCCGTTCAGCACCCGTTGCGAGAAGCTCCGGGCCAGCCGGGGGTCCGTGGGGCGATGGGCGACCTCGTCCTCCGGCGTCGCGTCCTGCCGGTTCACCACCTTCGAGACCAGGGTGATGGGGGCGGCATGGTTGAGGACCGTGACCTCGTAGGTCATGACCGCCAGGTGCCGGTGCTCCAGGGAGACCATGCGCTGGGACCGGACACACACGTGCTTGCCCGCCGGCGTGGACCAGTGCAGCTCCCGGGACAGCAAGCCCGTGCGCATGTCCAGCACCCGCTCGTACTCCCGCATCCGGGCCACGGGCAGGAACAGGGGCTCGTCGTCCACGTACAGCGCGATGACCGTGGCGTCCGGCACGTTCACTATCGTCTGACCCGTGCGCGCCAGGCCGTACGCCTCCTCCGCGTACTCGATGGGCCACGTCTCGTGGAACGCGTTCACCAGCGTGGCCGGAGACAACGACGGGCGACCCTCCTCGAACGTGCCCCGGATGCCCAGGAACCCGTTGGACAGCGAGAAGATGGTCTCCGCGCGACCCTCGTGACGGGCGGTGAACCGACTCTCCACGATGCGCCACGGGTCCGCCGGGTAGATGTGCTGGGGAAGGGGTACCACCTCTCGAGCCAGCATGAGCCCATCCTTTCGTTCCCGGCCAGGCTCCAGCCATGGACGGTGACAGCGACCGGAGCCCCCGGGCAGAGGCAGAGAACGTGCCAGCGGCAGGAGCTGAAGAAATGGGAAACTCTCCGCCGCGCGCCAGCCTTGACCCGGATCCGGCCGTATGCGATCGTTAATCGTCTGATGTAGCCCGCGCTCTGAAGGAAGACCTGATAGGAAACAGGCTCGTCCGCCGGAGTTCGATAGGAAGCAGATCAAGCCGGGAGTAGCTCCCGGTATGGAAGGTCGCGGGAGTAACTCAGTTGGCTAGAGTACCTGCCTTCCAAGCAGGATGTCGCGGGTTCGAGTCCCGTCTCCCGCTCTCTGGAAAGTCAAGCGCCGCAGGGGCCCCGGCCCCTGCGGCGTTCGTCTGGTCGTACGGCCGCCAGCCAGGCGGCCCGGCAGTTTGACTTCCCGAAGTCGGTTCTCCATAGTTGGCCATGGAGGTGCCATGCAACGTCGATTTCTATCCGTCACCACCGGCCTGCTGCTGCTCGCCGCCCTGGCCGCCTGTGCGGACCCCGTCCACATCGAGCCGCACCGGCCCGCCGCCATGGGCGCCCTCGAGTACCCCATGTTCGCCGCCCCGGGTGACACCGTCGACCTCAGCGTCATCGTCGTCGACGCTTCCGGACGGCCCGTGCCCGATGTCGGTGTATCCTGGTCCGTCGTCAGCGGTGGAGGCCAGGTCAGCCCCCAGAGCTCCACGACCGATGATTCCGGCCTCGCCTCGGCTCGCTGGGCACTGGGCACGGTCCAGGACGAGCAGGTGGCACGCGCCTCCGCATCTCGCGTCGAGCCCGTCCTCTTCGTCGTGAGCACCGCCCCACCCGGGGTGGACTGACCTCCAGCAAGAACCGGCCGGTCCGAGCAGGACCTTCCCCGCTCGAGTTCGAGCGCCCGTACTCGCCCCCGCCCGGCAGCCCGCCGCAGCCCGGCAAGCGGCGGCCGGGTGGTGGCAGGGCGGTCGGAGCAGGACCTTCCCCGCTCGAGTTCGAGCGCCCGCACTCGCACTCGCCCGGCAGCCCGCCGCAGCCCGGCAAGCGGCGGCCGGGCGATGGCAGGGCGGTCGGAGTTAGGAGCTCGGAGCTCGAGTTCGAGCGCCCGGCACCCGCACTCGCCCGGCAGCCCGCCGCAGCCCGGCAAGCGGCGGCCGGGTGGTGGCAGGGCGGTCGGAGTTCGGAGCTCGGAGCTCGGAGTTCGGAGTTCGGAGCTCGGAGCTCGGAGCTCGGAGCTCGGAGCTCGAATCGAGCGCCCGGCACCCGCCCTCGCCCGGCAGCGTCGAGCTTCCCGAATCGGGATGTTGACATCTCCCAGGACCGTCTGTATACTACCGGTCTGTCCCCACACCCGGCACCGGACAACACACGCCGGGTTACGACACACGGACGCGCCGCACGGCCCCGATGCCGCGACGCGTCCTTCGATTGGATGGGGCAGGGTCGGCGGAAGGGGGTGCGAAGGCGGGGCCTCCTGCCGGCAGCTGGAGCATCGCTCGCGTAGCTCAGGGGTAGAGCGCTTCCTTGGTAAGGAAGAGGTCATGGGTTCAAATCCCATCGCGAGCTTTTGGGTCGGCGATCACGAGCGTCGGCGCTGGGCTCCCGCAGGCCTGCGCCGGCCGCTGATCGCGTCCGGAGGGGGCTGCAACCAAGGGCACCGCACACCACGTCGAGGACAGGAAATGGGCAAGGCGAAGTTCGAGCGGACGAAGCCGCACGTGAACGTAGGGACGATTGGTCACGTTGATCATGGCAAGACGACGTTGACGGCGGCGATCACGGAGGTACAGGCGGACAAGGGT
>SLCC01000165.1 GCA_007126035.1 Gemmatimonadota bacterium | reverse complement strand
TGGTTCACGTCGACATCGATGAGGCACCCGACGACCTGGTCGCCCTCGGGATCGAGGTACCTGACGATGCAGGCGAACGTCATCTGAACACCGAGAACCTGCCAGCGAACTGGCAGACGATCGCCGATTCGGGGCACCTCGCGATCGTGCCTCGCGGAGGCGCGCTGCGGGTCGTGGTTGGATCCTTCACCTCGGAGTAACCTTCCGTCGGCGCCCCGGAGGACTCTCAGCATCAACCTTTGCTCCCGCTCTGGGGTGCGAACAACTTCTCAGGTGACCCTTGACCGAGGCGGATCTTGCCGAGGTCGTGCGAGACGCGGTGGCCACGCTCGATGCTTTGAAGACTGCCCCCGACGTCGAGCTTCACGTGTACGGGGCGGAGGAAACGGTTCCGGCCACCACCGACCATCGGAGGGTGCGGCAGATCATCGCCAATCTCGTGGGAAACGCCGTCAAGTACGCGGGCGGCCCCGTGGGCGTGGAGCTGGACGGGAGCCAGGAGTGGGTGGAATGCCACGTACGGGACCGGGGGCCGGGGATCCCGCCCGATCAGCTCGAGCGGATCTTCGAGCCGTTCGTACGGCTCGATTCCTCGACCAGCCGCTCCCGAGGCGGCACCGGCCTCGGCCTCGCCATCTCACGCCGTTACGCCCGGCTCCTGGGCGGCGATGTCACCGTCGAGAGCGTCATGGGAGAAGGCAGTTCGTTCACGCTGCGGCTGCCCCGCCATCCTCGTGACCCGAGCGGGCGGGCACCCGAGACCACGGGCTGAGGTATGGCCCCACTGCCCGGATCCGGCGACTGCTCGCGTTGACGGCCACCTCACTCACTACCTAGCTCTCTCCCACCTCGATCCCGAAGCGGTCCAGGACCTCGGTCTCCCGCTGGAAGTCCCAGTACGTGGCCCGCTGGAGGCGCTGCAATGAATCGCGCCAGCCCACGTACGCGTCCAGGAAGTTGCCCGCCGTGGAAGCCTGCCGGTCCACGGTCTGGAGGACGTCCACCAGCGTGACCTCGCCGCGCGCGTACCCCGCGAGGGTGGCGGTGGTGATCTGCCGGGCCCGCTCCAGATTTCCCTGCATGCTCAGGGCCCGCTGCTCATACTCCGCAACGTTCCGGACCTGATTTTCCACGCTCGTGCGGATGTCCGTCTCCGCCTCCTCGATGCGGAGCTCGGTCCGCTCCAGGTTGTAGCGGTTCCCCTGGATACGGTAGCGTCGCTGTCCCCAGTCGAAGAGGGGGAGATACGCATCCACGTTGATGGTGTAGCTGTTGCGAGGCTTGCTCCAGAGCTTCTCGAACTGCGGGTTCTGCACCTCACGCCCGTATGTCATTCCCAGGTCCATGCGAAAGGCCTGCCGAGCCCGCGTCTGCTCCAGGCTGATCTGGTTCTCACGCCTGGTGATATCCAGGCGGCGCATGCGAGGCGACAGATCCATAGCATAGCGCACCGCCCGTTCCGCGTCTACGTGTACGGGCTCCACCACCAGGGTGGGGTGAACCACCAGCGAATCCGTCTGCGGCAGGCGCAGACGCTGCTTGATGCTGGCTGACTGGAGCCGGAACCGGCTGGCGGCCTGCTGGACCTCCTCGCGGGCGTTGGTCAGCGCGACCTCGATCTGGTCCACCTCGATGGCCCGGGACGAGTCTGTCCGCACCACTTCGACCGCCCCCGCCGCGGCACGCTGCAGCGCCTCCACCTTCTCCTCGGCTATGACACGCGCGTAGGCCGATTCCAGGAGGTCCAGGTAATCCCCCACCAGGTCGGAGATCATGCGGATCATGTCGTCTTTGAACGACAGCTCGGCGCTCTCCAGGTTGAGCTCCGCCTCCTCCAGGTTGTTCTTCATCCGGTTGGGCTGGAAGAGCGGCTGCCAGTACCGTAGGAAATAGCGATTGTAGTACCGGACGTCGCCCTCGGAGTTGAGCTGAGCGTACCGGTACATACGGTTGTTCAGCGACAGATAGCCGTTGGTGGGATAGCCGAAGAGGATGACGGGCTGGCGCACGGAAAGCTCCGCCTCATACCGGCGCGTGTCGTTGTGCACCAGGACGTCCCGCTGCAGGTTGGAGTCCCACCTGTAGTCGGAGATGGATTGCACGGCGGGACCGCTCAGCTCCAGGTCCACGCGGGACCTCAGCCCTGCTCGCTCCGCGTTCAGGTAGGCGCGGCGCTGGTCGATGCCCAGCTGGAGATGCTTGACCCGATAGCTGTCCTGAAGCCCGAACTCCACCATCCGCTCCGGTGTTAGCACCACTGACCGCCCCTCCTGGGCGGACACGCCGCCCGCCAGCCCGGGTGCTCCCACCATCCCCAGCATAACAACCACCGCGACCACTCCGGGGTGGTGCTTCATCGTCTCGAACAATCCGCGCATACCCTCTCTCCCCGACCGGCCAGGGCCATTCTTGGTGAGCGAGCGAAGGTTGGGCCTCCACCGTGATGGTGGCATCGGGCATGCTCGCCACGCATTCGTTCATCCATGCCGCCCTGCGGAGACCGCCGTCCGGCTCTCCACGCCCTCGATTCAAGGACGCCTGAGGCATGGTCGACGTTGGCGGCGTGGGGGACGGTGGCCTGCTCCTCCTGGGTCTGCGCTCAGCTGGTCTCCACATGATGCCCCGCCTCTCCCCCCGGCCGGCCCATCATGCCCCGCAGCGCCGCAAGGTACGTATCCGTGTCGAACCGGTCGGGTGCCACCAGCGCCTGCACCGCGCACCCCTGGATCCAGCTCACCGCCACCGCCGACAGGCCGTCCGCCGTCGCCCCGGGGAAGAGAAGCGGATCCTCCCCGATCAGGTCCGCCATGATGCCCCGGAACGCCTCACGGTATCGCTCCAGCTCCGCCGCGATCCGGGTCCGGATCTCCTCGTGTTGAGTGCCGAGCGCCCAGTATTCCAGGAACAGGCGCGTATGCTCCGGCTGGTGCGACTGGCGAGTCACCTCCTGCTCCAGCAGCGCGTGGAACCGATCCCGGGCACGGGGGAACCGCGCCACGTCCTCCGAGATGTGAAGCACCGACGTGATGTCCAGCACCCAGTCGAGCAGGTCGTGAACCAATCGCTCTTTGCGCCCGAAGTGGAACAGCACCAGGGCGTGACTCACTCCCGCCTCCGCCGCCACCGCCCGCACCGTCAACCGGCCGATGCCCGCCCGGCACGCGACGTCGAAAGCGGCGCCCAGGATCTGCTCCCGCCGCGCCTCTTCCGGTATCCGCTTCCGCTTCCCCATAAGGCATGCTCCTGCCTCTCGTATTGACCAATCGGTAAAAACACTGTATCTTAAATTGACCGTTTGGTCAATAGCCACCCGGGTCGATCGCCACCGACGGGGTGACGCTTGGCTCCCCTTGATCCCGGACGTGACCATGATGATCCCACGAGCCCCCTGTTACCCCTGCGCCCTCCCGGGGACCGAGCCCTCAGGCGCCGCGAGCACCTCCCTGACGGTGGTGGGGATCGGTGCGTCGGCGGGAGGGCTGAAGGCGCTCCAGCAATTCGTGGCCAGGGTGCCGGTGGACAGCGGCATGGCGTACGTGGTGATCCTGCACCTGGATCCGACGCGGGAGAGCCGGATGGCGGAGCTGCTCCAGGACCGGGCCGCGATTCCGGTGACCCAGGTGAGCGGCCCGACGCGCGTGGAGGCGGACCACATCTACATCATTCCGCCGGGCAAGGATCTGGCGATGCGTGGGGAGACGCTCTCGCTGCGGGACCGGGGAAAGCGTGCGGAGCACGCGCCGGTGGACCTGTTCTTCCGGACGCTGGCGGAAGCCTACGGCGCGGCTGCGGCGGGCGTGGTCCTGTCGGGAACGGGCGAGGATGGGGCGGCGGGGATCCGGTACATCCGGGACGCTGGCGGGATCACGGTAGCGCAGTCCCCCACGGAGGCGGAGTACGATGGCATGCCGGTGAGCGCCATCGCCACGGGCGGGATCGATCTGGTGTTGCCAGCGGAGCGGATGCCGGGTGAGCTGAGCCGACTTTGCCGGGGGCCGCATGTCGTGGCGGGCGAGGCGCCGCCGACGCCGGAGACGGAGGCCGCGCTGGCCCGTATGTTTGCCGCATTGCGGAGCCAGACGGGGCACGACTTCAGCCAGTACAAGCGAGCCATGGTGCTCCGGCGTCTGGACCGACGGCTGCGCTTCAACGACGTGGCCACGCTGGGCGAGTACGCTCCGCTGCTGGAGTCGAACGGGGCGGAGAGCCGGGCGCTGCTGCGGGACCTGCTCATCTCGGTGAGCAGCTTCTTCCGCGACCCCGAGGAGTTCGAGGCGCTGGCGGCGCTGGTCCCCGCCCTGTTCGAGGGGAAGGGCGCGGGTGACTCGGTGCGGGTCTGGGTGGTGGGGTGCGCGACGGGAGAGGAAGTGTACTCGGTGGGCATGATCCTGGCCGAGCATCTGGCGACGCTCACGGACCCTCCGGGTTTCCAGGTGTTCGCCACCGACATCGACGAGACGGGATACGGGTTTGCGCGGGCGGGACTGTACCCGGCGGCCGCCGTGGCCAACATCTCGCCGGAGCGTCTGCAAACGTTCTTCACCAGGGAGGCCGGTGGGTATCGGATCGCCAAGTCTCTTCGGGAGCGGGTGCTCTTCGCGGGCCACAACGTACTCCACGACCCGCCGTTCTCGCGGATCGACCTGATCAGCTGCCGGAACCTCTTCATCTATCTGCGCTCCGAGGCCCAGGAGCGGGCGCTCGAGACGTTCCACTTCGCGTTGCGGCCGGGGGCGATGCTCTTCCTGGGCGCATCCGAGTCGGTGGGGGACAGCGGCCTGTTCATGCCCACAGACGGAGACAGTCGGCGGATCTACCTGCGGGGCAGCGCGCCGTACCGGCTGCCGTCGCGCCCGTCGTCGGCCGATCCGGAGCAGGGGGCCAGGGCCTGGATCCCCGGGAGCCCGAGCCCGGCGGAGGCGGCATCGCCACCCAGCACTCCGCGATTCTCCTATGGCGCGTTGCACGTGCGCATGCTGGAGGAGTATGCGCCTGCCAGCGTGATCGTGGACGAGCGGCTGAACGTGGTTCACCTGTCCGCCAGCGCGGGCCGGTTCCTCCATATGGGGGAGGGAGAGCCTCACCACAGCATACTGGGCCTGGCGCGCGAGGACCTGCGGAGGGCGCTGCGGACGGCGCTGCACCAGACCTTCCGCGACCGCGTCTCCGTCTCCCGTCGAGTCCAGATGGACGTGGCGGGAGCGCGGGTGCCGGTCACGGTGCACGTTCGCCCGTCCCCGGAGGACGGTCGCTGGGCGGGGCGATTCGCCCTCATCGTCTTCGAGGTCCAGCGGGACGGCGGGCCCGCTTCCCGTCCGGTGGATGAACCGGACGCCCAGCACGGGTCGGCCATGGCCGAGCTGGAGGAGGAGCTGAGCAACACTCGGGATCTCCTGGAATCCACGAACCTGGAGCACGACCG
>SLCC01000026.1 GCA_007126035.1 Gemmatimonadota bacterium | reverse complement strand
CCGAAGATCACGTGCTGGATCTCCCGGGCCTCCACCCCCGCCTCGCCCAGAGCCGACGTGGACGCCAGCGTGCCCAGGTCGGTGGCAGAGAAGCCCTCGAGCGTACCGCCGAAGGTGCCGAACGGGGTCCGTCGAGCGGAGAGGAATACGACGTCCGCCGGTTGCTTCTGTGTTCCCATGTGCCCTCTGTGGAAGGTGTCGCGACCTGGCCGGCTACGCCGGAGACTGATCAGCCATCTCCTGGCAGACCCGGTCACCCGCGACTACCGTGCCCGGCTCACCTGGCCTGGCGGCGCCCGGGAATGTCGGGGACGGGGGCCAGGGGCTCAGTCTGGATCCTGCACCAGGAGAATGCCCCGGGTGCCATGGGTCCGGCAGAGGAACGGATAGCGGCCCGGCGGCGCGCCCTCCAGCACCACGATCCATGCGGAGCCACGGTTCACCAGGGGCGGACCCCTGAGCTGGCTCGTCCGCTCCAGGTACTCTCGCACCATCGGATCTACGAACTCCAAATCGAAGCCGATTGAATGTGTGCGATGGTCGCCGGTCACGAACCGGATGGCGTCGCCCGGCGCCGCCTGGACCGTTGCGGGGGCGATGGAGTCGGTAGGCCCCGCGCTCATGACCGTCACGTCATGGACGCGGGCACCGCGTTCGAGCTGGACCGCGATACCGTCCAATTCCAGCGTGGCGGGTCGACCCACCACATCGCAGCCCGCCAACAGGAGAAGCGCCAGCGGGAAGACGAAAGAGCCGGGACGCGGCGTTGCGCGTCCCGGCGTCGATGCGTTACTCGATACCACCAGGCTAGTTCAGGCCGAGTATGAAGGCCGACAGCGCGTGTATCTGGTCATCGGTCAACCGGGCACCGCCCATGGGCGGCATGGGCGCCGGGTAGCGCACCGGCTGCGCCACGCCCTCACGGATAACGCGCATCACCTCATCCATGGTGGGCTCCTCAACGTTCAGCCACTCGCCGTCCGTCATGTCGGGGCCGAGCGCCGTACCCTGCGCCTGGGGGCCGTGACACGCCGCGCAGCCGCCCTGGCCCACGAACAGACGCTGGCCCTCCTGGAAGTCCTCCTGGGTCACGCCCTCGGGAAGGTCGACCGGAGCCATCGGCTCCTCAGGCGCCGGCGGCGGGGCCGGGTCCGCCGGAGGCTGGTCCGCCGGCTCGTCCGCCGGACAGGCGGTAAACAGGAACACCGACACAAAAGCGATCGAAAGGGTCTTCCAATAGCGGCCGCGCATAGAGCGTATCCTCCTGTCCTGTCTCTGTTGGGGAAACCCCCAGACTCTTGCTACCGCGCCGGGGAAATGCCGGCGAAGATAGAATGACCCTGCAGAAGCGTCAAGCAGAGTCTGACGAGACGAGGATGCAAGCGACGGGCCGGGCCAATCCGCCACGTTCGCCCGTACTGGCCCGCATCAGGCGTCAGTCTCGTGACCGCACCGGACGCAGTAGCGCCAATCCCGCTCCACGAGCTCCTGGCACTGGCGACACTGGCGGAGCCGCTGGTCGCGGCCGCAGAACGGGCAGAACAGCACGTCACACCCCACTGGCAATCCCTTCCCACAGAGGCTGCAATCAGCCCCAGCCGGCGGCGCCAGCGGCTCCTCCTCCGTGGACACCGGCGGCGCCAGCGGCTCCTCCTGCGTGGGCACCGGCGGATCGGGCTCGGGGGTCGTCGTTTCCTGGCGGGGCATCCCGTCGTCGGAAACAGGCGGTGGGGCGACGGGACTTGCGGCACGTGACAGCGGGCTGATCCGGACCGGCGCGTCGGGGAACCTCCGGACTATGGCCACGTCCGGGTATGCCTCCTCCAGCTCTCGCCGTAGCCGCTCGCGGACATCTTCCGTTTCCACGGTAATCAGCCCGTCCTCCGCTGCCAGCAGCCGGAGCAGGGCGTGCTCGTAGTCCGCGTTCAGCCCCACCTGGAGCCGGGACCTCACCGCGTGGTACGGCGCCACCTGCTCGTAAAGATCCCGGACGGTCAGGGGGCGGTCGACCCCGTAATCCCGCTCCTGGATTTCCTGGATGATCCAGTTCTGGAGTCTCGCGACCACGTCGTCGTGCATGGTTGTGCCCCGTAGCTGCTTCAGGTGCCTTCCGCGGGCGGGACGCCCAGCGCCTCCCGGACATGGTCCGGCGCGCGATCGAGCAGCTGCTCCGCGCGCGGGTCGCTCATGGCGCGCAGCGCCCGGTAGAGGCCCGCCCATCCAGCAGGCGCGTCAGAGTCCTGCTCCAGCGCTCGCTGGTACTGCTCCACCGCACGCTCGGGCTGGCCCGCGTCCATGAAGAGATGCCCCAGCTCACGGAGGGCGACGGCGTCGTCCGGCGCCACGCGAACCGCTTCCCGCAACACCTCGGACGCCTCGACCAGTCGGTCCTGCCGCCTGTGGATCCGGCCGAGGTAGAGCATGGCATCCACATCCACCGGCCGCTCCTGTAGCGCCCGCTCGAATGCCACGGCGGCGGAATCGAGCCTCCCGGCTCTGAACATCGCCACCCCGGTCCGATAATGGTCCTCGCCGCCAGCCCCTAGGACCCACGCCAGACCGATCATGAAAGTCACGGCCATGGCCACCCCGATCCAGGCCATCCACCGGCCGCCACCACTGATTTTCGGAGGCGGCGCCACCGGTACCGACGGCGGACCGGGGGAGCCGGCGTCCGGATCGGCCCCTGTTGCGGCTTCAGGCTCGCCCTTGTCCGGCGTCCTGCCTGTTGGCGCACCGGGCTTCGGCTCCGCAGGGGCAGCCGGCTCAGAGCTGCCGCTGGACAGGTCGGCCCGGAGCTTGTCCACCGCGACCACCGCCACGTCCGCATCGGAGGGCCGACCCCGTCCGGTGGCGGCCCGCTCCACGGCTCCGATCAGTTGGTGGGCCGCGCCGGCCGTCTCCAGCCTGATCCGGTCCCTGGCGCGCAGGCTCTGGATCACCTGGTCCAGGGGAACCACCTCAGCGGACATGGCGGCCAGGCGCTGCTCCTCAGGCGCATCCGTATCGGTGCGGAGGGCGAGCCGTAGCGAGCGTTCGACTGCGGCGCCGACGGCGTGGATGGCGGCGTTCAGCTCCCGCTCGGAGCGATATTCCTCGAGGTCACGGATCGGCCCGTTCGCCTCGGCGAGCGGCCGCAGCGCAGCCGACCTGTCCATGCGCGTCAGCGTTCGATGTGCAGGAGTCCGGCGCGCGCGTATGCCAGCAGGAAGCCCTCCGCGTCGTCGGTAGGGACGCCCACGCCGATCCGCACGCGTGTGTCATCCGCCCAGCGACGCATGAACTGTGCAATGCTCTCGCCCGACCGGCCGGCCTGGTCCCGAAGCTGCCTGACTATGTCGATCCAGGAGCCCTCCAGGACCGAGCCGTCGGGGAGCCTGACCCGGTGACGGCCGTCGCAAGATCGCTCGCCGCCGGCCGCCGGCTCCCCGTCCTCCTCGACCTGCTTCCAGGGCTCGCCCATCGCGGCGGATTCGATCTCGGCCATCAGCTCATCGATCAGGTCGATCTCCGACTCCAGCTCCTCCAGCCTGGACTCCCAGACCATGAGCTCCGGATCACCGGCCGGCGGCTCTTCCAGCTTCTTCTTCAGCTCGATGAGCCGCCAGACGGCCAGGCTGTCCCACTGCTCCGTCGGGGCCGGCACCACGAACTCCGCCAGCGCCTCATCCAGGTCGCCCCGGTCGTAGAAGAGATGGCCCAGGTAGACCCGGGCCTCGTGGTAGCGAGGATTGAGGGCCAGCGCCTGCTCCAGTTCCCGGACCGCCCCGTCCTCCTCGTCAAGGCGATGGAGCGTGTAAGCCAGCGCGGCACGGACCTCCGGGTCATCCGGATACAGCTGGAGGGAGCGCTCGAACATCATCCGGGCGTCGATGAACCACCCTTCCCGGTACAGGGCTCGCCCCATGGCCAGCAGGAGCTCCGTGTCCTCGCCGCCCGGGCCATCATATACCTGGCGGAAGAGACCCAGGGCCCGGGCTTCGCCCCCGAACCGCAGCAGCGCCTCGCCCAGACCGACCATTGCATCGTAATGCTCGGGATCCAGCACCAGCGCCTTCTCGAATGCATGCTTGGCCCACACGTACTCCTCACGGGCGAGCCTGGTGTAGCCCATACCTACGTACAGATCGACGGAATTGGGGTAGCTCTGGAGACCTTCCTTGAGCGTATCGAGTGCTGCGTCGTAGTCACCGCGGTCATACAGCTTGTGCGCACGTTCATCATACTCCTCGGAGCTGAGGAACGGGGTTGGCATAAGCGGCGCCTCCGGGTCCAGGTTGTCGATCGGGGCTCTGAAACAGGACCGCCATTGCGGTCATTCCAATGTAAACGATGCAGCATTCGTCGGCCACCCCCGGCCGCCCGAACGCTGCCCAACCGGCTCCGACGCGGACGCGCAGCCGGTGTGGGTGCGGCTCACTCGTCGTCGTATCCGAAGATGGGTATGTCGTCGACGGGCTGCTGGAGAATGCTCCAGTCGAAGGGTATCCCGCGGGCTGCCCTTTCCCTTGGTGTGGCGTAGCGCTCGAAGGGTCGCCCGTACTTGCGGTTCAGGTAGAAGTTGATGGCGTTCATGACGGGGGCCGAGGCGGCTGCCGCGCCACCGCGACCGAAGTACAAGAGCATGGTGGCCACGATCTCCGGCTCCTGGCCTGGCAGGCCGCCCCATCCCACGAACCAGGCGTGGTTGTCGCCGTGAGGGTTCTGGGCGGTTCCGGTCTTCCCGCCCACGTCCCAGTGGGCGACGGTGCTCATGGCCGCGGTCCCCCCCTGCCTCAGGACCATGCGCATGCCCCTGCGGATCTCAGCCAGCTGAGCGTCCGTGAGCGGGTGCTCGGAGACGAACTCGGGTGGCTCGTCTGTCTGGACCATGCGCGGTCGGACCTGCCTGGCGTCAGGCCGCGCGAATGCGGTGACGGCCTGGGTCAGCTTGAGGGGCGTCATGATGACCGCGCCCTGCCCGATGGAGAGGGTCATGATCTCCGACGGCTGGGGCGGATAGCCGAACCAGCGCTGGAACCATTCCGCGTCCCTGGGGAAGGTGGACGCGACCTCCGAGGGCAGGTCGATGCCGGTGCGGTCGCCGAGGCCGACCCTGGTTCCCAGCGACATGAACCGCTGGAACCCGAGCCGGATGCCCACCTGATAGAAGTAGACGTTGCAGGAATGGCGTAGCGCCGTGGGCAGGTCCATCCTGACTCCGTGGGTGGTCCAGCAACGGGCGTAGCGACCGGCGTAGCTCATGCCACCCGTGCACGCCAGGGGCATGAGCTCCTCAGGCGTGATGAGCCCTTCCTCGAGCGCCATGGCCGCCAGGGTCATCTTGAAGGTGGAGCCGGGCGGCTGGGCCGCGCCCGCGGCTCGGTCCAGGAGCGGCTTGGTGGGATCGTCCTGGAGCTCACGCCAGACGGCGGAGCTGATCCCGCCGGTGAACAGGTTCGGGTCGTAGCTGGGGTTGCTGTAGAGGGCCAGCACGGCGCCCGTCCTGGGGTCCATGGCCACGAAGGCGCCCTCGGCGCGAGGCATGCCCAGTGCCTCCGCCGCCTCGTGGAGCAGGAACGCGCCGTAGCGCTGGAGGTCCAGGTCGATGTTCAGGTGGATGTCCAGTCCCGGGATGGCAGGCACGCCCATGGTCTCCGGGAGCCAGCGCCGGATCCCGCCCCGGGCGTCCACCTCCAGGTACCGCACCCCCGGCTGCCCGCCCAGTGTCCGCTCGTAGTGCCTCTCGATCCCGGCCTTACCGATCCAGCGGCCCTGGCGATAATCAGCGAAGCGGGGCTGTTGGAGCTCCTCCTGGCTGATCTCCGCCACGTAGCCGATCATGTGAGCCACGGCGGGCCCCGCCGGGTAGTACCGCTTGGGGTACTCCTGGATGAGGACATGGGGGAACTCCCTTCGGCGCTCCTCCAGGCGGGCCACCTGGTCCAGCGACGCGGCGGTGAGCACGGGCAGCGGCAGGTTCGGCGACGCGGCGAACCGGCGGAATGCCAGCGCGATCTCCGGGTCCTCCAGCCCCAACACCGGGCGCAGCTCCTCCACCTGGCGACGCAGCTCGTCCAGTGGTGCCGGCATGAGCTGGATCTGATAGGCCACTCGGTTTTCCGCTACCACGTGGCCGTGCCGGTCGTAGATGGTGCCCCTGGGCGCCCGGACGGTGACGGGGCGGAGCATGTTCTCCCGCGCCACCGCCGCGAACTCCTCGGCTCGCACCAACTGGATCTGGGACAGGGAATAGGCGAGGCCGATCACGGCGAGGCCGATGATCACACGCGCCCAGATCGCCCGCTTCTCCCGCGCCCATCGCGGAGTTTCCAGCCGTCCCTTGTGTTGAACCATCCGAGAGACCCCCCTGTACTACCTGCCCGCCATCATCCTAAAGAAAACGCGAGGGCAAGTGCCAGGCCAGGGGGTGTCGGGGCCATCGGCCTGGAACCGGCGAGCGCCGACAACCGGTGTCGGCCTAGAATACGCTCGCCCTGCCAGGCGGAGAGGTCCTCAGGCCGCGCTACCCGACCCGGACCACTCCGTGTTGGCGGTATGCTGCTTCCCATGCCGGATGACCGGCTTACAGTACCGCAACCCCACCTGCTCCAGCTCCTCCAGGTCCGGCCCGGACAGATCGGGATAACGCTCCTCCAGGAACTTCAGCGTGTCGTCCATCCACTCCTTCTGCTGCTCGTCCGACGCCTCGAGCACGCCACACCGATTGATGTGGCTGAACAGCTCGTCGCGCGCCCGGTCGAGAGCAGTCTTTTCGTGCTTACTCAACCATGCCTCCCTATCTTCTATGGCAAACAAGTTCTTCGGTCATGACCACCTACCCTGTGGGGGAAGTTTGGTGCCAGGAAAATCTAGGCCAGAGCCGCGATGAGGGAAACCCCGACCGCAGTCCGTGACCCGATCCGCCTGGAAATCTATCGCCATCTATTGACGGCGCTGACGGAGGAGATGGGCGCGGCCCTGCGCCGCTCCGCCCACTCGCCCAACATCAAGGAGCGGCGGGACTACTCCTGCGCCCTGTTCGACCCGGCGGCCAGACCGGTGGCCATGGGAGACCACATGCCGGTCCACCTGGGTGCCATGCCCATGAGCGTGGCCACGGCCCTGTCGGAGCTCGGCCAGCTTGGGCCAGGCGACGTGGCCGCCCTGAACGATCCCTTCCGTGGCGGCACCCACCTTCCCGACATCACCCTGATCGCTCCCGTCCACGTCGCCGCTGACCCTTCGCCTCTGGGCTACCTGGCGGCCAGGGCCCATCATGCGGACGTCGGGGGGATGACGCCCGGCTCCATGCCATTGGCCCGGGAGATCTACCAGGAGGGGCTCACGATCCCGCCGGTCCGGCTGGTCAGGCGCGGCGAGCGGGTCGACGACATCTGGCGGCTTCTGCTGGCCAACGTCAGGACCCCGGGTGAGCGGGCCGGAGACCTGGCGGCGCAACTGGCGTCCCTGGCGGCGGGGCGGCGGCGACTGCTGGAGCTGGCCACCCGCAGGGGGCGGACGGAGGTGGCCGGGGCCATGGCGGGCCTCCTGGAGTACGCCGACCGGCTGGTCCGGGCGGGCATAGCGATGATCCCGGACGGCGTCTACCACGCGGAAGACGTGCTAGAGGACGACGGCATGGGCTCTACCGACCTGGCCATCCGCGTCCGCCTGTCCGTGGCGGGTGACCGGATCGAAGCGGACTTCACCGGCAGCGCCGGCCAGGCAGATGGTGGCGTGAACGCAGTGGCCGCCATCACCTGGTCCGCCGCCCGGTACGTGGTCCGGGTGGTGGTGGAGCGGCTCCTGGGGCAGGACCTGCCCGCGGGAGGCGGTGACATGTCGGCGCTGCGGGTCGTGGCGCCCGAAGGAAGCATAGTGGCCGCCAGGCCGCCCGCCAGCGTGGCCGGCGGCAACGTGGAAGCGTCGCAGCGTATCACGGACGTCCTCCTGCTGGCCGTGGCCCAGGCCGTCCCGGCGATAGCTGCCGCCCAGTCACAGGGCACGATGAACAACCTGACCATGGGTGGCACGGACCCGCGCACGGGTGAGCCCTTCGCCTATTACGAGACCATGGCCGGCGGCATGGGCGGCGGCGCCGATGGGCCTGGGCTGAGCGCGGTCCATGTCCACATGACCAACTCCCTGAATACGCCGATAGAAGCTTTGGAGCACGCCTATCCGGTCCGGGTCCGGGAGTACTCGGTGCGGCGGGGCACCGGCGGTCACGGCCGCCACCGGGGCGGTGATGGCGTGCGCCGTGACCTGCAGTTCCTGGTGGCGGGTGAGATGAGCCTGCTCACGGAGCGCCGGCGGCGCGCTCCCGCCGGGCTCGCTGGCGGTGCTCCGGGCGCCTGCGGCCGTAACGTCCTGCTCAGGCGGGGCGGGGAGGTGGAGCTACCGGCCAAGGGCAGCGTAAGGATCCAGCCTGGTGACGTGGTCAGCATCCGGACCCCGGGCGGCGGCGGCTGGGGCTCGGAGGCGGGCGGAGCTACCTCTGGCCGGGCAGAGTCAGGATGAAGGTGGACCCCGAGCCCACCTCGCTCTCCAGCTCGAGGCTCCCCCCCAGGAGAACCGCCAGCCGGCGGGAGATGGGCAGGCCCAGGCCGGTACCTGTGCCCGGGCCCCTGTGACTGCCCTGCTCGAACTCCTCGAAGATGCGCTCCCGGTCCTCTTCCGGGATGCCGGGCCCCGTGTCCGTCACCAGCACCCGCACGGTGCCCGATGGGGCATCTTCCACGCGCACGTCGACGCCCCCGCGCTCTGTGAACTTCACGGCGTTGGAGAGCAGGTTCAGGACTATCTGGCGCAGCCTTCCCGGATCGGTGGTGACCTCCAGTGACTCGGGCGCATCGATGCGCAGGTGGATGCCCTTTCCCCGGGCCTGTAGCTGTAGGGAGGTGGCGGTGTCGGTCAGCAGCTCGACCAGGTCGACCGGCTCCAGGGCTATTTCTAGCTTGCCCGCCTCGATCTTCGATATGTCCAGGATATCGTCCACCAGCTCCAGGAGGTGCTGGGCGCTGCGATTGGCCCTGTCCACCGCCTCCACCTGACGCTCGTTCAGGGACCCGAAGACCTGCTCCCGGAGGAGGTGGTTGTAGCCGATCACGGCGTTTATCGGTGTGCGCAGCTCGTGGCTCAGGGAAGCGAAGAAGCGGGACCGCTCGTTCATGGCCCGCTCCAGGTCGCGCGCCTGCACGCGGGCCCGTTCGCTCAGGAAGGCATGTTCAAGGGCGATGGCGACCTGGCTGCTCAGGGTCCTGAGGAGGGGGCTGTCCACGTCCGGCCGGTAGAGATCGGGCTCCCTGGCCAACATCATGACCAGCACGGTGCTCGGCCCCCGCCGGACGCTGGCCGCAGCGGCGGCCTGGAACCGGGTGCCCAGGTGCAGCGTCAGCCGGCGCCGGATCTGGTGGTCGGACAGGACCCGGGCCGTCGCCCCCGAGTCGCTGCTGAACAGCTCGCCAACGGCGTCCAGTGCCTGTCTTACGCACTCGTCGCGGGCCTCCTCGAGCTCGCCGGCGGCGGTGAGCCGTCGCGACTCGTTCCGCTCCACCTGGAGCAGGGCCGCGTCAGCCCGGAAGATCCGGGAGGCCTCCTGCACGAAGTTCCGACTCAGCCTGCCAGGCTCGTTCGACCGGAGCAGCGAGTCGGAGATACGGGCGATGGCGGCCTGCTCGTCGTGGCCTCGCTTAATCCTCTCCATCACGCCCACCCGGGCCAGGAGCTCGGCCTTGCTGCACCCCTTGCTCAGGAAGTCGTAGGCGCCCAGCTCGAGACCCCGGACGATCAGCTCGTCGGCAGGATGCTCACCGGTCAGGAAGACTACCGGTATGGACTCGGTCACCGGGTCCCGCTTGAGACGGGCGACGACCTCGAACCCGTCCATCTGCGGCATGTGGACGTCGAGCACTATCACGTCCGGGAGCCAGTCCTGGGCCGCGCGCAGACCGTCCTGCCCGCTCGGTTCCGCCCTGACCGCGTGGCCGGCCTCCCCCAGGATCCCGGCCAGGGTCAGGCGCGAGATCTTCTGGTCGTCCACCACGAGGATCCTGGCCATCAATCCGCTCCGGCGCTGAAGAGGCGCATGACGGCGGCTGGGATACGGTGCAGTGGCAGGACCTGCCCGGCCCAGGGGGCGGCTGCGCTCGGCATGCCGTTGATCACCGCCGACTCTTCACTCTCGACCAGGGTCATTCCCCCGGCCTCCCGGATGGCGGCGAGTCCTTCCGCGCCGTCTTGACCCATCCCCGTGAGGACGATACCGATCGCTCGCGGACCCGCTGCCTCGGCGGCGGACCGGAACAACAGGTCCACGGAAGGTCGGTGGACGTAGCCAAGGGAACGGGATGGCAGGCGCACCACCAGCTTCTCCCGTCTCCGATCGACCCGCAGCTGTCGCCCACCGACACCGATGAGGGCCAGGCCCGGCTGGACCACGTCACCGGAGCGGGCCTCGCGCACAGCCAACGCCGACCGACGATCCAGACGGTCAGCCAGCGTGGCGGTGAACCCCACGGGCATGTGCTGGGCGATCAGGATCCCCGCCGGGAAGTCTCCGGGCAGCTCCGCCAGGAGCGCGGCTATGGCCCGCGGCCCGCCAGTGGACGCGCCTATCACCAACAGGTCGAAGGGTGCGGCGGACGGCGGCGGCGTGGGTATGGCAGCCGCTGGCACCACGTCTGGCTCTTCTTCAGATGCCGGTGGGGGCGTGGCCTCCGCGGGCAGCCGTGACTGGGCCACTGCCAGCACCTTGTCACGGAGCACGGGCGCCAGGTCGTAGATGTCCATGCGCGTGCCCGCCTCGGTCTTGCTGATGAAGTCCACGGCCCCCAGCTCCAGCGCCTTCAGCGTCACCTCCGCTCCGGGTATGGCGTGGCTGCTCAGCACCAGGATGGGCGTGGGCGCCACCTCCATGATCTCCTGGATGGCTTCGAGGCCATCCAGGCCCGGCATCTGGATGTCCAGGACCACCACGTCCGGTCTCAGCCGACGAACCTGCTCCACACCCTCCCGGCCGTCGGAGGCCACGCCCACGACCTCGATCCCCGCCGCCGGCTCGAGCATCCGCTGCACCGCCTGCTGGATGAACCGGGAATCGTCCACCACTACCACCCGCACCGGCTCCACTTCACACCTCCGGCCGCTCGTAATAGACCACGCCAGGCCGTCGCCGGGTGACGAACCGGCTGGGCACCCGGCTCAAGCTCTCGGCGTGGCCGAGGAAGAGATAGCCGCCGGGTCGGACCACCTGGTAGAGGTTCTCCGCCGCCCGACGGACACCCCCGTCATCGAAGTAGATGAGCAGGTTCCGACAGAACACCACGTCCTGCCGATCCAGCTCACCGGGCCAGTCACCTGCCACCACGTTGCCGTATCGGAACTCTACGCCCGTCCGGTACTCGGGCCGGATGCGCCAGCCATCCCCCTCCTCCTGGAAGTAGGCGGCCCGCTCCGCGTCGCCGACGCCCCGGAGCGCGTGCTTCCGATAGAACCCCTCCTGCGCCCGCTCCAGCGCGGCGGTGTCCACGTCCACACCGATGATCAGCACGTCCACCAGGCCCGGGAAGGTCTGCCGCACCGCGATCGCCAGGGTGTAGACCTCCTCACCGGCGGCGCAGCCCACGCTCAGGATCCGGATGGGTCTGCCCTCCGACCTGGCCGCGGCCCGCACTTCCGGGAGCACCTCGTCGCGGAGCAGCTCCAGGTGCCGGGTCTCACGGAAGAAGTAGCTCTCGTTGTTCGTGAGGGAGGAGAGCAGCCGGCTCCTGACATCCGCGCGAGAGGGGTGATAGCGGGCATGGAAGAGCAGCCGCTCGAAACTGGGCAGGTCCAGCTCCGCCCTCAGCGGCTCGAGGCGACCCCGCAGGATCTCCCGACGCTCCGGCCCGAACCACAGCCCCACCTCCTGGACCAGCCACTCGGAGAAGAGACGATACTCGTCGTCCTTCAGGGGGACCCGCATCACGCCTCCCCGACCAGGGCTCGCCGCGCCTCCCCGCGCACGTTAGGGTCGGGGTCCGCCGCCGCCAACCGCTCCAACGTGGTCCTGGACGCCGCGCCGCGCTCGGCCAGCATGGTCACCGCCCGCCCCCTGATCCAGGGGTCCGGGTCGTCCGCCAGGCTGTCGACCACCTTCTGCTCCAGGGCACCGGCCAGCGAGCCCACGGCCCCGGCCGCGGCCCGCCGCCGGTCCAGGTCCGCCGACTCCAGGAACGGCAGTATGACGGGCAGGGCCTGCACGTCACCCAGCTCGCCCAGCGAGCGAATGGCGGCCAGGAGCTCGTGGCGCGGCCCGTCGAGTACGGCCTGTAGTGCGGGCATGGCGTCGGCGGAGCCGGTGGCGCCCAGGGCTTCTATGGCCACCACGCGCGTCTCCGGGTCCTCGTCCGTCAGCGCCCGCGTCAGAACCGGCACGGCGTCCCCGCCGGCTATCTGCCCCAGAGAGCGGAGGAGGGACCGGCGCACCGCCAGGTCCGTCTCGTTCTCCAGGGCGTGGGCCACGGTGTCGCCCACCGCCGCATCGGCGCAGCGGCCCAGGGCGTCCGCCGCGGCGGCCCGGACCGTGGGCTCAGGGTCGCCCAGGAGCGGGATCAGGGCCCGGCAGATTCTCGGGCCCAGGGAGCCGGTAGCCCGGACAACCTCCGGCGCCACCGGCTCCTGCTCCAGCTCGTGGACCAGCGCACGGTACGATTCGTCGGCCGGAGAACGGGCCAGCGCCTCCGCCGCCGCCGTCCGCACGTCGCCGCGGGTGTGCTTGAGGAGCGGGATCACGCGCTCCACCATGTCGGGCTCGTGCAGGGGTGGGAGCAGGGACAGGAGCACCACCTGGTCCTCCGGCTCGGCGCCCTCCAACTCGTGGAGGACCGGCGCCGCCCTGACATCCGCCGGCACCGCCAGGAGACCGGCGATGGCCGCGTCGCTGCGACGGGACGGTCGGATGGCGGCCAGCAGCGCCTCGACCGCTGACGTGGTGCCGGCCAGGCCCAGGACCCGGGCCACCGCGGCGTCGTCCGCCTCCTCGAGACGCCGTCGCAGCCGGTCCTCATGCTCCACGGCACCGGCCACCACCCAGTCGGGCGGATCCAGGTCCGGGTGCGACGCCAGGATCTCGCCCGCCGCCTCCAGGCTCTCTCCTGGCAGCTCCAGGTACAGGCGCTCCAGCAGCGGCAGCCCAGCCGGGTCACCGATGGACCGGACCGCCTCCACCACGGCTCCCACGGCCTCCGGCGCAGCAGCGGCCCGCTCCAGGGCGGGCAGGGCCCGGGGATCACGGAGCCGGCCCAGGGCGACCACCATGGCCGCCATGGTCCAGGAGCTGGCTTCGAGCAACCCCGCGATCAGCGGGTCCAGCGCGCCGGGGTGCCGCAACTCGCCCAGAGCGTCGGCGGCCGACGCCGACACGTTCTGATCCTCGTCTCCCAGTGCCCGGGCCAGGGCCGGCAGGGCGGCGGCGTTGCCGCTCTCGCCCAGGGCGGACGTGGCCAGGACCCGGATGTCGGGGTGCTCCGAGTCCAGCGCTCCGGTGAGGACGTCCAGGGCCTCGGCAGCAGACGGCGAGCCCGGCGCCGCCAGGGCGGACAGGGCCATGCGGGCCCCGGCACGACGGCCCGGGTCGTCCATGTCGAATAACGCCACCAGCTCCCGGGCCAGGCCCGGCGGCGCGTCTTGTGCCTGGAGTCGGTCCAGCTCCTGCTGGCGGCCCCACTCGTCGTCGCCGATCAGGCGGTCCAGGCGCAGCGTCGGCTCAGACACGGAACTGGCCGACCAGGTCAGTCAGCTTCGTGGCCTGATTGGCCAGGTCACGGGCGGCGCGGACCAGCTCCTGCACCGCCGCCTGTGCCTCGCGGGCGCCGCCGCTGATCTCGTCGGTGCTCTCGAGGATCATCTCACCACCCCGCTTCTGCTCCGCGGTGGCGGCGAATACGTCCTGCGTCTGCTGGTTCATCTGCTCCATGGCCTCGACTATCTGACGACTGCTCTCCGCCTGCTCCCGGGTGGTGTTCCGCGACTCCTCGGCGATGGTCTGGATATGACCCATGGCCTCGCTCGCCTGGCCGGCGGCCCGCGTCTGCTCCTGCGTGGCCACCGCCACCTCATCCATCAGGTCACGGGTCCGGCTCGACGAGTCCAGGATCTTGCGCAGAGAGTCGGCGGCCCGCTCCACCAGCTCCAGGCCCTCCTCGGTACGGTTCGCCACCACGTCGCCCGCCTGCACAGCCGTCTGCACCCGCTGACGTACCTCGTCAATGGTCGTGCCTATATCCCGCGCCGATTCCACCGACCGCTCAGCCAGGCGGCGCACCTCCTGAGCCACCACGGCGAAGCCCCGGCCGTGCTCGCCAGCCCGGGCCGCCTCGATGGTAGCGTTCAGCGCCAGCAGATTGGTTTGGTCGGCGATGTCGCCCATAAGCTCGGAGATACGGCCCACCGCCTCGCCCGCCCGGCCCAAAGCCTTGATGTTCCGGACCAGGACCTCGAGCTCGGTGTGGATCCGCTGCATCCCGCCCGTGACCTGCTCCATGGCCGCGCCGCCGGCGCTGGCGTCGTCCGCCGCCTGTTCGGCTATGCCACGGGTCTCGCCGGCGTGGCTCTCCGCCTGGGCTATCGAAGCCACCATCTCCTCCAGCGTCGACGACGTCTGGTCCACCGCGCTGCCCAGGGCGTCGGAGCTCCGGGCCGTGGACTCCACCGCCCGGCTCATCTGGGCTATCGAGCTGGACGTCTCGTCCACGGACGAAGCCAGCGCCTCGGTGCTCTCCGCCACCCGGGCGATCTGGGCGGCGATCTCCTCCATGGAGCTGGAGGTAGTCTCCGTGGCCGCCACCTGGCCGTCCATGGTGCGAGAGATCAGCTCCGCCGTGGCCGCCACCTGCTCGGACGCGGACGCCACCTGCTGTGTGGCACCGCCCACCTCGCCCACCAGCTGGCCCAGCCGGGCCGCCATGGCGTTCAGCGAGCGACCAAGCCTGCCCACCTCGTCGGCACCCGCCTCCTCCAGCCGGGCGGTCAGATCGCCGCCGGCCACCTGCTCGGCGAAGCCCACAGAGTCCTCGAGGGGGCTGGCGATGCGGCCGGCGATCCAGAGCGCCGCGATGATAGCGACCAGCAGCGCCAGCAGCGTGATCACGATGGCGGCAACACGTAGCCTGTGGAGTGTCTCCCTCATGCTGGCGTGATGCTCGCCGGCGATCTCCAGGGCCCGGTCGTCCAGCCGGCGCAGTGCGGCCCTGGTCCGCGCCGCCTCCCGGGGCCCCTCGCCCGTCTCGAAGTACTCGATGATGGCGTCGAAGGGGAGCTGGCCCGCCGTGACCGACGCCCGGAGCTGGAGCCCCGGCACCGCCACGTCCTCGTACCAGGACTCGGCGTAGAGCATGACCGAGTCGAGCCGTACCAACTGATCGGGATCTTGAATGAGCCGCTGCACCTGCTCACCCGTGCTCCGGAAGAACTCATGGGCGCTGTTGAACGCGTCGAGTGAGCTCTGGCTTCCGGTCAGCATGTGCTCACGGAAGGCGGCCACCCGATCAGATACGGCCACGCTCATGAGGGCGGTCCCCTCCTGCACCCGCTCCACCCGCTCCAACTCGGTTCGCTCCCGGTCCATGGCCGTGCCCTGCCAGACCACCAGCACGCCCATAAGGGCCATGAACAGTATGATCAGACCGTAGCCCGCCAGGATCTTGTTCCTGACCCGCGTGTCTCGGAACCACCTCTTCATTCGTCCTTACCTCCTGTCAGGAGCGGGCTGCGGCGGCGCGGCCGCACGCGCCAGCTGGAGCACCGTCACCACGGCATCGTCACCCATCACCACGCCCGCCATCAGCTCCGCCGGCAGCTTCGCCTCCGCAGCGGGCGGCGGCGGCATCACTTCGCCTTCCCGCAGCTGGAGCAGCGCCTCCGCCGCGTCCACCAGCAGTCCCACCACGCTACCGCTCTCCTCGTGGCGGACCAGCACCAGCCGGCCCGGTCGGGCCGCCGGGCTCCCGAGCAGCCGCACGCCCAGGTCCAGGACCGGCACCACGTCGCCCCGCACGCTGGTCACCCCCGGCACCTCCTCCGTGGGCAGCGGGAGCCGGCTCACCGGCGGTGTCCTCACCACCTCGAGAACTTCCTCGATCCAGAGACCGAATCGGGCCTCACCGAGGCGCAGGACCAGGAGCTGCCGGGTCGAAACGTCCGGCTCCGGGGCCGACCTGTCACCCAGCCCCGGCTCGCTCATGCCCGCTCCGGCAGCGTCGCGATCACGTCCAGCAGCTGGTGGGGTTGCCACGGCTTGCAGAGGTAGGCATCGGCGCCCGCGTCCAGTGCTGCCTGGCGGTCCACCTCCTCGCACTCGGTGGACACCACCACCACCGGCGCGGCCACCCCCAGCTCGGTGCGCAGCCGGCGGATGAAGGAGATGCCGTCCAGGCGGGGGAGGTTCACGTCCACGATGAACAGCTCCGTGTCAGGCTCCGACGAAGCACGGTCCAGCCCATCGACCCCGTCCTCGGCGAACACCAGCTCCACGTCCCCCTGGCCCAGCACCATCCTGTACAGGCTCCGCATCATGGCGCTGTCCTCGAGCACCAGGATCTTGTGCGGTAGGGTCATGCCACCGCCTCCTGGCCGTTCTGGCCCGCCATCTGGACCACCTCCCCCGGATCGAGCATCAGGACCACCTTACCCCCGGGCAGGACACTGGCACCGGATATGCCGGCAGGTCGCTCACCGTAGGCCGGCAACGACTTCACCACCAGGTCCCGCTGGTTCACCAACCGCTCCGCCGTCACCACCACACCACCCCGCCCCCACCGGAGCAGCACTCCGTAAGACCCGCGCGCCTCCGCCGGCCACTGAAACAATCGGCCCGTGTCCACCAGAGGCACGAGCTCGTCTCCGTCTCGGACCACCTCCGTGCGACCCACTCGCTCCACCGTGCCCAGGCGCATGGCACGAGCCACGGCGGTGGCAGGCACCGCAAGCGTCTCTCCACCAGCCTCGAACAGCAGACTCGGCACCACCGCCACCGCCAACGGGAGCCAGATCGTGAACCGGGTGCCGCCCTGCTCGCCCCGCCGCCCCGGACCCACCTGCAGCTCACCACGGAGAGACTGGACCCGCCGGCGCACCACGTCCAGGCCCACACCCCGACCGGAGACCTTGCCCACGTCGCGGCGCGTGGACAGGCCCGCCTCGAAGATCAGGCCCGCCACCTCCTCGTCAGAGAGGGCGGTGTCCTCGGCCACCAGGCCGATGGACCGGGCACGCGTCAGCACCGCCTCCAGGTCCAGCCCCGCACCGTCGTCCTCCACCTCGAGACGAACCCGGTGACCATCCCGCTCCGCCACGACCCAGATCGTGCCGTGGCGAGGCTTGCCCGCCGCCTCCCGGGCCTCGGGAGACTCGATCCCGTGGTCGATGGCGTTGCGGACCAGGTGCAACAGCGGCTCCGCCAGCGCGTCCGCCGTGCTCTTGTCCATCTCCGTATCCTCGCCATCCACCACCAGCCTCGCCTCCTTGCCCTCCTCCCGCGCCAGGCGACGAACCAGGCCGTGGAACCGGCCCAGAATCCGACCCAGCGGGACCAGCCGGAGTGACAGGACCACCTCCTGGAGCCTGTCGGTACGTCGCCGCACCGCCTCGGTGATCTCCAGCGCCTTGGCCCGAGGAGCCGACGTCACCGCCTCCACCAGCGACTCCGTTTCGCCCAACAACTCGCCCACCTCGTTCAGCAGGAGGTCCAGCTTCACGAACGGCACACGCAGCCGGTCCTCCGCCACCACACCGCCCTCGCCATCGCCGCCAGCCCCCACCGGCGCAGCACCAGTTCCCCGGTCCGACGCCTGATCCCCTTCCAGGCGACGGCGGACCTCCGTCAGCTCGGCGAACGCCTCCGCCTCACCCGCGCCGCCCGCCGCCTCGACGGCACGACGCAGCGCCGTCGCCCCGTGGAACAGCCTCTCCACTGTATCCGGGTTCCACTCGTCCCGGACCTCCTTCACCACAGCCTCCACAGCGTGGACGAAGTCCCGGACGGCCGCGAGACCCAGCATCCCCGCATTGCCCTTCAGGGTATGGAGGCTCCGCAGGAGGCTGCTCCGATCCTCGTCCGGCACGTTACCGGTACGCTCGATCGTCAGCAGAGCACCGTCCAGCTGGTCGATCTGGTCCCGCGCCTCATCGCGGAACTCGTCGATCAGCGGTCCCAGGTCGAAGGAATCCGTCAAGCAGTCCTCACCATTGGCCTTTGCCCCCCGCGCGCGCAGGACGCGGGATTCGTTCCACAGGGCGTCCGGGAGGGCGGACCTTACCCCAGCGGGGCCGGCTACAACCGGCAGGTCCGGCTTCACCGGAACCCGGTCCCCCTGCCGCGTATTGGACATCCTGACAGGACGATCGCCAACATGCAACCGGAGATACTGGAATGGGTGCTCAGGAGGCTTCCTACGCCATTGCCCGCACCGTCCCGCTGGCGTTCCAGGAAGCGGACGAACGGGTACGAGACGCGCTGAAGAACGAAGGGTTCGGCGTCCTCACCGAGATCGATGTGGCCGCCACGCTCAAGGAGAAGCTGGACGTGGACTTCCCACCCTACCGGATCCTGGGAGCGTGCAATCCCGCACTGGCGCACCGGGCACTCCAGGCCGAGCCCGACGTGGGGCTGCTCCTGCCCTGCAACGTGGTGCTGAGAGCCCTGCCCGACAACCAGACCCTGGTCGAAGCCCTCGACCCGGTCAAGCAGCTGGCCGTGGCCGGCACGCCCCAGCTCGACGAGCTGGCACGGGAGGTAAGGCAGCGGATCACCCGCGCCATCGAGGCCGTCTGATAGCGCCCCGTATCCCGGACGCAATCCCCCCAACGCACCGGCGCCACCGGTCCCATCGAACCGGCGGCGCCGTGTTGTCTGTCTCGATTCTGACGCGATGCCGCGATCGGCACCCGCCAACCTTCGGACAGCTTACTGCGATATCTCCATCTCGGCTCAGGCGCCGATCAGGCGATCGCTTGCCCGTGTCAGAATCGTGGCAGTACTAAAACTAGACAAGGATCACCTCCTGTTTTCTGTGAACGATAGGGCGTCAACACCAGCGGGCTTCACCTCCCGCGGTCCGTAAGCCGTGCCACCTCGGGCATCGACCCCGGCCCAGCCGCCGTTCACCGGCGACGATCGCAAGGTAACGCCCCACCCCGAACCGCACAACCTCTTCAAATTATGGAGCTTGCTCGTTCTATCCCGGGGCCGGACACAGCCGCGCCGTTGCGAGCGAAGCGACCCCTCCTGCGCGGCACAGCCGCGCCCTAAAGCCGGAACCCCGTAATCAACCTCTTCTCACCCTCACCCGCGATGGCCGCCTCCACCTCCAGGTAGGCCTCCAGCCCGCTGCCGCGGAGCTTCTCACGGAACAGCTGGTCGAGCTGGAAGACTCCCGCGGAGTTGCTCATCTCGATCCGGAGCCGGACCGGCTTCAGCTCGCCGCGCTCGATGTGGACCTGATCGATGGCGGCGGCGGAGACGCTGTGGATGCTCACCGACCCTTCCTGGAACGGTATGCGGGACCTGCCCTTGGCCATGTCCAGGGCGTCGGCGATCCTGACTATCCCCGCCTCCAGGGTGAGAGGCCTGCCGCCGGATCGGTGGGCGATGATGGCGTGGAGTATCTCGCTCCGGACGATGGTGGCGATGGCCATGTCGTATTCGTCCGCCAGCAGCTCCCGCAGCTTCCTCTCGGCGATGAAGAGGGAGTACTCCTCGTGGTCGCTCCGGTTGATGGACATGCCCAGGTCGTGGAACAGCGCGCCCAGTGCCACCACCACGCCGGCGTCCTCCTCGGTGAGGCCGTGATCCCTGACCAGGCCCGGCTCGATGCCAGCGTCCATGAGCAGCCTGAACAGCCGGGTCGCGATGTTCATCACGATCTTCACGTGCACGGGTCCGTGGTCGGTCATCCCGAGCCGCTGCATGGAGTTGACGTTGGCCGCGGACCAGAGGGCGTAGATCTCGTCGTCGGCGTTGACCCGATCCAGGAGACGGGCCAGGCGGGCGTTGTTCCGGTCCGGCAGGTTCATGATGACCCGCCGGGCCATCCGCTCGGCGTGGGTCCGGGGCAGGTCCCGGCCGGCGGGATCGCTCATAGCGTCCCGTCCAGTCCGCGGATCCGCTCCACCGTCCGCCGCACCACCTCCGGGTCGTCGTGCCGGACGGTCACGTGGCCCACCTTCCGTCCCGGTCGGGGCTCCTTGCCGTAGAGGTGCAGGTGCGTATGCGGGTGTGCCAGCACCTGGTCGGCAGTGGGCAGGGCGCCTATCAGGTTCACCATGGCCGCGTGCCCGCGCATCGACGTGGAGCCCAGGGGCATGCCCAGCACGGCGCGGACGTGGTTCTCGAACTGGCTGGTCTCCGCGCCCTCGATGGTCCAGTGACCCGAGTTGTGGACCCGCGGCGCTATCTCGTTGGCCAGCAGCCGGCCTTCCGCCTGGAACAGCTCCAGGGCCAGCACGCCCACGTAATCCAGGTCGGTAAGCAGCCGCCGGACGTAGGAGCGGGCCCGCTCCTCCAGCTCCGGGCCCAGGTCCGACGCCGGCGCGTAGGACCTGGTCAGGATCCCCTCCACGTGGTGGTTCTCCACCACAGGATAGCACCCCATGTCACCGTCCACCCCCCGCACCGCCAGGACTGACAGCTCCCGCTCGAAGGGCACGAACGCCTCCAGGATCAGCGGCACGCCGCCGCCCAGCTCCCAGGCCCGCTCGATGTCGACCTCCTCTCGCAGGACCACCTGACCCTTTCCGTCGTACCCGAGCCGCCGGGTCTTGAGCACCGCCGGGAGCCCCACGTGGGCAACGGCGCTCCGGAGCTCGTCCAGCGTGTCCGCCGGCGCGAAGGCCGGTGTCTCGATGTCGTGGTCCTGGAAGAAGGACTTCTCCGCCAGCCGGTCTTGCGCCACCTCCAGTGCCCGCCGCCCCGGCCGCACCGGTACCCGCCCGTCCAGGTGCTCGACGGCGGCGATGTCCACGTTCTCGAACTCGTAGGTCACCGCGTCCAGCCGCGTCACCAGCCGGTCCAGCATGTCCGGGTCGTCGTAGCGCCCGCTGATCACGCTGGCCACCTGGCTGGCGGAGGTGTCGGGCGCCGGGTCCAGGAGCTGGCACCGCACGCCCAGCGGATAGCCGGCCAGGGCGATCATCCGGCCGAGCTGGCCGGCGCCCAGGATCCCCAACCGCATCACGACTCCGGGTCCGGCCGGCCCAGGACCCGCTCCGTCTGCTGCTGCCGGTAACGGTCCAGCGCCTCCCGTACCTCCGGGTGCCTGTTCGCCAGGATCGACGCCGCCAGCAGCGCCGCGTTCACTGCCCCCGCCCTGCCGATGGCCAGCGTGCCCACGGCGATGCCCGCCGGCATCTGGACGATGGACAGGAGCGAGTCCAGCCCGTTCAGGGCCCTGCTCTGCACCGGCACGCCCAGCACCGGGATCGTGGTCTTGGCGGCGGTCATCCCGGGCAGGTGGGCGGCACCGCCTGCCCCCGCGATGATGACCTCCAGGCCCCGGTCCCTGGCCGATGCGGCGTAGTCATACAGCAGGTCGGGCGTACGATGGGCCGAGACCACCCGCTTCTCGAACCAGATACCCAGCTCGTCCAGAGTGGCCGCCGCGTGCTGCATGGTTTCCCAGTCGGAGGTCGAACCCATGATCAGGCCGACCAGTGGCGTCTTTGACATGATCTCCTTTCCGTCCGTGCCGCTGATAAGCTAGACCGCCCGTCAACCGGGGCAAGAGGTGTGGGAACGTGCCTTGCCACGTGTCCCCCTGGCGCCACCGCCCGCCGCTCCCGGCGCAGTCCGGCGAGACGCGCGCGGGAACCGGAGGACAGACTTGAACGCACCCACGTTCGGCGTGGAAGAGGAGTACCAGCTGGTGGACCCGGAGACAGGCGAGCTCCGGAGCCGCGCCGACCGCGTGCTCGAGACGTCGTGGACCGACGACATCGAGGGCGAGCTCCAGGACACCATGGTCGAGGTCCAGACTCCACCCTGCGCTTCCATGGCCCAGATCACCGACCAGCTGCGCCGGCGCCGCCTCACCGCCGCCACCGCCGCCGCCGCCGAGGACCTGGAGATCGTGGCCGCCGGCGTCCACCCCTTCAGCGACTGGAGGTACCACGGCCTGGCGCCGGGCGAGCGACCGGCCATGCTGGCCGAGCGGTTCGGCCTGGTGGCCCGGGACGAGCACACCTTCGGCATGCACGTCCACGTTGCGCTCCCCGGCGAGGTCGATCCGGCGCGCCTGCTGGGCGAGGTCCGGTGGCTGACACCCGTCCTGGTAGCACTCTCCGCCAGCTCGCCGTTCTTCCAGGACGCGGACACCGGGTATGCCTCCTTCCGCTCCATCGTCCACCGGCGCTACCCGCTGGGCGGACCGCCACCAACGCTCCGCGGACTCCAGGACCACGAAAGGCTCCTGGACTTTCTCACCGGGACCGGCCTGGTCCCTGACCGGGGCACCATCTACTGGACCACTCGCCTGAACCCCACCCACCCCACCGTGGAGTTCCGCGGCGCCGACGCCTGCCCGTCCCTGCCCGACGCCGCCGCCATGGCCGCCCTGGCCCGCGCCGCAGTAGCCCACGTCGCCACCGGTGGATCACTGCGATCCCGCAACAGCCTGCCCGCCACCTGGGAGCTGGCGCTCCTGGACCTGAACGAGTGGCAGGCGGCCCGCTACGGGCTGGACGCTGACCTGGCCGTCGCCGACAGCGGCGAGCGCGTACGACCGCTGAGGAAGGAGGCGGAGCGGCTGCTCACGTTGCTGCAACCCTCCCTGGAGCGCCTGGGCGACGGACCGGCCGCCGGCCGGATCCGCCACATACTGAAACACGGCACGGCGGCGGACACCATGCGCTGGATCTTCCGCCGCCACTCCCGCATGGTCCACGTCATGGACTGGCTCCGCGAGGAGACTCAGGCAAGGATCTACCGCGGCCCCGAGGCCGGTGGGTGAGTGGAACGAAGCCTGCGACCGAAGACACTGTCGTACACGATGATCGTCACTGGAGGCCCGGCATGATGAACACGAACGTAGCGTCCCTGAACCATACGCTCGAAGAGACCAGGCAATGGCTGGACGAGCTCCAGCAGAACGGCCCCTTCGTCAACGAGCAGCAGGCGTATTCCCACCTGCGGGCCGTGCTGCACGCGGTGCGGGACCGGCTCACCGTGGAAGAGGCGGTGCACATGGCCGCCCAGATGCCCATGCTAGTCCGCGGCTTCTACTACGAGGGCTGGCGCCCCGCCCTGGCCCCCAACCGGGAGAAGACCGTGGCCGAGTTCCTGGACGCCGTGCGCCACAACCTCCACGACCAGTTCACACCGGACGTGGACCTGAGCGCCACCACTCGCGCCATCCTGGACCTCCTCACCAATCGCCTGTCGGAAGGCCAGGTCCGCCACGTCCGCAGCCAGATGCCCGAGGAGATCCAGGAGTTCTGGCAGGCCTGAGCGACAACGCCTCCGCTTCGTCCGACCCGCCCGAGCCCACCGAGTCACGCTGTGGAATGTTGGGGTCGCCCCGGGCAGAAGAATGGCCGGATCGGCCGAGCCCGTGCCAGTCGCCGGCCGAAGTCGCTCCGGCCGCATGACGAAATGGGGAAACTCCTTTCGCGTCATCCGCTGCCATCTCTCCACGCCACGGGCTATCTTGAAGGCTTATGCTGAGGATCCCTTCGAGCTGGCAGTTGCGGTCGCTGATCCGCCTGGCGCTACCCATCGTGGCGGTGCAGGTGGGTCTCATGATGATGGGCGTGGTGGACACGCTCATGGTGGGGCGCGTGTCGGCGGCGGCGCTGGCGGCGGTGGCCCTCGGTAACATCTACTTCTTCTGCGTGGCCATCTTCGCCATGGGCGTCCTCATCTCGCTGGACCCCATCATCTCCCAGGCGGTGGGCGCCCGGGACGACCGGGCCATAGCCCGCGGGCTCCAGCGCGGTCTGCTCCTGGCCGTGATCCTGGCAGTGTCGAGCCTGGTGCCGCTGCTGGTGGTGGAGCCGTTCATCACGCTGCTCCGCCAGCCGGCGGACGTGGTGCCCATGGCCGCGGGCTACGTGCACGCTGCCACGCCGGGCATCCTGGCGCTCCTCTGTTTCGTGGTGCTGCGCCACACGCTCCAGGCCATGGACAGGGTGCGACCCATCGTCCTGACCATCATCCTGGGCAACCTGGTGAACGTGGCGCTGAACTGGGTGCTGGTCTTCGGCCGGTTCGGCTTCCCTGCCCTCGGTCCCGTAGGCACCGGCTGGGCCTCGAGCCTGAGCCGGTGGACCATGCTGGTCACCCTGGTGCTGGTGACCTTGCCCCACATGGGCCGCTACCTGCGCCCGGCGGGCAGGGAGGTGCTTCGACTGCGGCCGCTGGGCCGGATGCTCCGCCTCGGGCTCCCTGTGGGCGCCCAACTCGAGTTGCAGCTGGGTGCCTTCGCCGCCGTGGCCGTGGTGATGGGCTGGCTGGGGACGGCGGAGATGGCCGGTCACCAGATCGCCATCAACCTGGCCTCCCTCACCTTCATGGTCCCGCTGGGGGTGGCCCAGGCCGCCTCGGTCCGGGTGGGCCAGGCCATCGGCCGCCAGTCACCGGCCACCGCCCGGGGCTCCGCCACCGCCGCCCTCTTCAGTGGCGGCGCCTTCATGTCCCTGACCGCCCTCACGTTCATCGCCCTGCCGGGCGCCCTCACGGCCCTCTATACCAGCGAGCCGGCGGTGGTACTGGTGGCCGTGGCGCTGATCCCGGTGGCGGGAGTGTTCCAGGTCTTCGACGGCCTCCAGGTGGTGGCCTCCGGGGTGCTCCGGGGCGTGGGTGACACCATGGCCCCGTTCGTGGCGAACCTGGTGGCCTTCTGGGCCATCGGCATGCCGGCGGGCCTCTACCTCTGCTTCCGCACCCCGGCCGGTGCGGTGGGCTTGTGGTGGGGGCTGGTGGCCGCCCTGGCGGTCTCATCCGTCTTCCTGGTGGCCCGCGTGCGCGCCACCATGCGCCGTGACCTGCGGCGGATCATGATCGACGACGACATGACCGGACCGCCGGCCCTGACCGCGGCCTGACCCGCAGACGCTCAGACGGCCCATGTTCCCGCTCAAGGACGAGAACCCTACCGAGACCTTCCCCTACTTCACACTCCTGCTCATCGCCACGAACGCGGCGGTCTGGTACTGGGTGCAGGGGGCCGGTATGGACTTCCAGGTCCTCATGGCCTCGGTCTGCGAGCTCGGGGCGATCCCGGCGGAGATCACGGGCGAGGCGACACCGCTCCCGCCTGGCGTCCCCGACCCCTGCCCCGGTGAGGGCCTGGGCTGGCTGGCGCTGCTGACCAGCATGTTCCTCCACGGCGGCTGGCTGCACCTCATCGGCAACATGTGGTTCCTGTGGATCTTCGGTAACAACATCGAAGACAGCATGGGCCACCTCCGGTTCCTGGTCTTCTATCTGCTCACCGGGCTGGCGGCGGCGGGCGTCCACATAGTCAGCGAGCCGGGCTCGCAGCTGCCCATGGTGGGCGCGTCCGGAGCCATCAGCGGGATCATGGGCGCCTACCTGGTTCTATACCCGCGGGTCAGGGTCCACACGCTGTTCATCATCATCATCCTGATCAGGGTCATCCCGCTCCCCGCCTGGCTCCTGCTGGGCTACTGGCTCCTGATCCAGGTCCTCTTGGGCACGGCCGCGCCCGCGGCCGGCGGTGGCGTGGCCTTCTGGGCCCACGTAGGCGGGTTCGTGGCCGGCGTGCTCCTGGTCAAGCCGTTCGAGAATCGCCAGCTCGTGGCGGCGAAGCGCGCCAAGCGGAAGCTGGAGCGTCGGGAGATCCGGGGCGGCGGCTGGCTGTGACGAGCCGGTCGACTACCGCCTGTCTACCACGTACGCGTTGCGCTGGGCCGTCGGTTGGAGGATCAGGTGGAGGATGTTGGCGTGGGGCGGCAGGTTCGCCGCGTAGACCACGGCATCCGCCACGTCGTCGCCGGAGAGGGGCTGGAGCCCTCGATAGACGTCGGCGGCCCGCTCCGCGTCGCCATGGAACCTGACGGCGGAGAACTCCGTTTCGACGAAGCCCGGGTCGATGCTCGAGGCCCGGACGTCGGTGCCCGCCAGGTCGACGTTCATGGCCTCGGTGAGCGCCTTCACCGCGAACTTGGTGGCGTTGTAGACGTTCCCCTTGGGATAGACCAGGTGGCCGGCGGTGCTGCCGATGTTGATCACGTGGCCAGGCCCCGCCTCGATCATGGCCGGCAGCACGAACCGCGTGACGTTGAGCAGGCCCTTGACGTTGGTGTCGACCATCCGGTCCCAGTCCTGGAAGTCGCCCTCCTGGATGAGACTCAGCCCCGCGGCGAGCCCTGCATTGTTGATGAGTATCTGGGGTGGCCCGACCTGGGACAGGAGCGCCGCTGCGGCGTCCGCCACCGCCTCGCGGTCCCGTACGTCCACCGCCCTCAGGTGCACCGATACGCCATGCTCCCGGGACAGGTCGCTGGCCAGCCGGGCCAGGCGGTCCTCCCGCCGTGCCCAGAGCGCCAGGTCCACACCTTCCGCGGCCAGCCGCCGCGCGCACGCCTCACCGATGCCCGAGCTGGCGCCGGTGACCAGGGCCAGCTTCCCGTGTATCCTGTTCATGGCGGGAAGGTCTGGCGCTCGGCGGCCGGTGTCAACAGAGGGTGGTCAGGGCGACCCCGTCCGGTAGCATACCGGCACGTCGCGGTGGGGCCGCCCCTGGCGCGCCTCGCCTTCCTGGAGGCAGGTCAGCCCCACGGGGTGGGAGGCCACCGCTTCCCAGCCCGCCCGGTCCCCGCGCACCAGCCCCAACCTCACCTTGCCGGCGGACCCCATGTCCAGCGCCTCCAGGCTACCGGCGAACTCGCCGGTGCGACGGTAGTGCTCCTCCTGTGCCTCCGCCACCCGCTGCAACGAGGTCAGGATCTGGCCGTGAGGTGTCGTCTCTTCCGTGCCCGCTCCGAACAGCGCCGCCGCCAGGGCACTGATGACCAGTACCCCGATGACCACCAGGATCAGGTGGTTGGCCGGGCTCGCGGGCGGGCGCACCCTCATGTCGCTCGGCGTCTTCCGTCGGTCGTGCTGCCTATCCGCCATCGACTGCTCCAGGTATCCGGTGTCACCGGATCCCTGCTTCAAAACTCACGCCGCCGCGCAGCCCGATCAGATGGCCCTGTCAGATGCCCCTGACGTCCCGTGCCTCCGGGCTCTTCTCCGTGGGCACCCGCTGGAACCGCACCCGCTGCCCGTCTTCCAGGCTCTTGAAGCCGTCGCCCGTGATGTTCGAGTGATGGACGAAGACGTCCTCGCCGCCGTCGTCGGGCTCGATGAAGCCGAAGCCCTTGCTGTTGCTGAACCAGCGGACGGTGCCGGTGATCTCCCCGCCGGCCCCCGCCGACATGCCCTCGGGCACCACGGTCTCGGGGCGCTCGAAGGACGGCTCCGGGCTCGGTGCCTCCGGACGCTCCTGAACCTTGACGGTGAGCGGGTCCCGTAGAGACGTTCGCGCGAGCTCGTTGGCCTCACCGGACAGGGTGCGGCCCACCAGGACGACCTGCTTCCCTTCGGGCGTCGTCTCCAGCAGACGCTCGATCTCGCTGTGCTTGCCACGCTGCAGGAGCGAATCGATGGGGTCGAAGACCAGGATCTCCACCTGGTTCAGGGCCAGGTTGCCGGCTTCGAGGTGGTCGAGCAGGCGGTCCGGCGTGCCGACCAGCACATCGAATCCGGCCCTGAGGTCCCGGACCTGGTCGTCCACGGGCACGCCGCCGGTGATCTGACCCACCCACAGGTCCACCTCGCGGGCCAGCGCCCTCGCCTGCTCGGCTATCTCCACCACCATCTCACGGTTCGGCGCCACGATCAGCGTGTGCAGCCCTTCGCGATGGAGCTGACGATCCAGTGCGGGGATGACGTAGGCACCGGTCTTCCCCGTGCCTTCCGGCGCGCTGACGATCAGGTCCCGGCCACTCCGGAAGGCGTCGATGCTCCGCTCCTGCACCGGCGTCGGCTCCTCCCAACCCACCCGCGCCAGCGCCTGTCGCAGCTCCTTGCCCTCGACCAGCCCGTCGAAGCCTTCAGGCCGCCTGGGCCCCGTCGGCGCCGGGCGCGCGGCCGCGCCGGGACCGCGCTGGCGGCTCCGGACCAGCCAGGCCACCGCCAGCGCGGCGACGATCAACAGGAACAGCACTATGATCAGTTCCATTGCTTCCTTGCGTGCGTTGTCTACCGCCGTTCCCGCAGTATCGAGCGGAACAGCCAGTCGGTGCTCAGCCTCCGGGCATCCGCCGGAGTACTGGATAATGAGATGCTCCGTCCCGCAACTGCGCGTCCAGCACGTTCCAGTTCACCACTCCGTCATCGGAGCGAGGCTCCAGCAGGTAGAAGATGAGACGGGCCAGGGGCTCCCCCCTCACCGGCACCGCCACGGTCCCCGACCACAACGTCACCCGCGCGTCCTCCCAGGCGCCGAACAGCTCCCGCTCCCGGCGGCCCTGGAACTCCCGCTCCGCCACCCTCGTCGAATCGATGGCGAACCGCTGGACCGCCACCTCCCGATCCTGGCCGAGTTCACGGACCGGGACGCCGTGGAAGCGGAGCAGGTCGATGACCTCCGCTAGCTCTTCCGGGACGTAGTACTCCTCCGGCACCCGCTCCCACTCCGTCACCCGGAAGCTGCCGTACTCCGGCATCCGCTCCGGCCGGACCACGTCCAACCGGGCCATGTAGCGATGGCCGGAGACCGGGTCCAGCCGCTCCTCCACAGCGCCCATCAGGATCTCCGAGATACCGTCCCGCTGGAAGGTGGCACGAACACCCAGCCGCTGACCCACCAGGTCCTCTGCATCCGCCTGGCGCACCGCCTCCGCCATGGGCCCGGCGTTGGCATGAGAATAGTCCAGGATCGCCTCCACGAACGCCAGCGTGGCCTCGACCCGGCCGCGGAAGTCCACGTACGAGTACGCCTCGCTCAGGATAGCGAACCGGTTCCGCAGGCCCACGTAGTTCGTGCCGAACCGCGGCCTGTGGTCGAACGTGTACCAGCCCCGCTCCATACCAGGCGGCGCGTACGCGTTGCCGTAATAGTAGAAGTGCCAGCCCCGGTCACGATGGATCCGCTCCGTCACCTCCGGGAACAGACCCTCCCGCAACAGCGACGTGATGGAGCCGTGGGTGTTGGGGTGGAGCGGCGGTGAATACGTCAGATGGTAGGCGTGGTGCGTGCCGTTCGTCGTGTGCAGATCCACCACCACCTGGGGATCGTAATCACTGAGCACCCCCGCCACCGCCCGACTCTCCGGCGACGCCAGCTTCATGTGGTCCCGGTTCAGGTCCAGGCCCTGGGCGTTAGCCCGCGTGCCCACACCGCCCGTGGGGCCCTGCTGGCGGAACCGGTTCGTCACCGATACCGCCTCGTTGCCGTCAGCGTTGTAGAGCGGCGCCACCAGCAACACCATGGAGTCCAGCCAGTGGTCCCGATCACCGGCGGCCAGCGAGCGCAACAGCATCTGCGCCGCCTCCTTCCCCTCCACCTCGCCCGCATGGATGTTCGCGAACACGAACACCCGCAACCCCCCTCGCGACAGGACCTCCGCCGCGCTGCCGTCCGCCAGACCACGGCCCACCACCACCAGCGGCAACGCCCGACCCTCGTACGAATAGCCAAACGTCCGCACGTGAAGATCGGGCGAATCCTCCAGCGCGGAGAGGAAGGACATCACGTCGTCGTAACTACTGGTCTCCTGGTAATCGGTGCGCTCCGCCCGCGTCAGCAGCGACTGGGCGGTCGACGACGACGGGACCGCAAACGACAACAGGGCCAGCAACAGCGCCCAGCTGATAGAGATGTGCCTGTACATGGGGCGGCATGATGACGCACCCGGGCCCGCAGCGCAACGCCCGCAGCCGTCATTCCCGCCCGCGACGCTCCTCGTCCACCTGCTCCCGCAACCGATCCGCCAGACGCACCAGGTGGTTCGCTCGCTCGTCCGCCAGCGTCGCCAGCCGCTCCAGGTTCCGCCGGCCAGGACGACGCCGGCCCGTGGCCCACGAATACAACGCGGAATAGGACACGCCCGCCTCGTGCGCCACGTCCTCCATCCGGCCCGCGATACCCTCGAGCAGGTCCTCCACCAGTTCAGAGATGTCCTCGTCCTTGGCCACATGCACCCCCCACGGCCGCACACCCCGCTTCGCAGGGCTGCGCCGTTGTCACGCTCTCTTACCGGCCCAGGGCCGGGAGCCGCGCTGCTCGCGGCAAAAGCCACCGCGACCCAATTGCAAGAACCGGGCACGCCCGCAACAACTTCAATCGTCCCGCACACGACCACGCAGCTTCTTCACCTCGCCACGACGCTTCTTCTCACGCAGACGACGCTCCCTCGATCCCTTCGTCGGCTTCGTCGGAACACGAGCCTTCGGCGTCCGTAACGCCTCCGACACCAGCAACCGCAACCGCTCCACCGCCTCCTCCCGGTTCCGATGCTGGCTGCGGTGCGTGTCCACGCTCAACTGCAAGACACCCGCGGCATCGATCCGGTTGCCCAGCCGCGACAACAACAGCTGACGACGACGCTCCGACAGGGAAGGCGAACCCGCCACGTCCCAGAACAGCTGGACACGCGTGGCCGACCTGTTCGCGTGCTGCCCGCCGGGCCCGCCCGACCGGGTGGCCCGAAACGTGAACTCGGAAACCGGTATCGATAGCCGGCGGTTCACACGTAGAACGTCAGGACTCTGGCTCATGGCCTCCGTCTGGTGTTGCCGGGATTTGCCCGACGATGCCATTATCAGGCCTCGCCGACAGACATGGCCGCCAACCGCGCCGGTCATCTTACGGGGTAACGTGCGCTTCGGACATGCAAACAGTACGAGGTTTCCCATCTCCCACGGCACGTACCCGGAGTACGGATCGGCGATACCTGCGCAGGACCTGCGGCACCACGGCCATGCGTACGGGTTCGGGGCTCGATGTTCGCTGTCCCCCTCTTGTGAGACTGCCAGGGACGCCGTTACTTGCTGGTGGGGCTGAAGACGCCAGTTCGCCGGGAGGAGCGGGTTGCTATCGAACACGGCGCAGTACGCGCTGCGGGCCATGATCTACCTGGGCCAGCGGGAGGGCGAGGGTCCGATCCGGGTCGACGAGATCGCGGAGCGGCTGGACGTGCCGCGGAACTACCTGTCGAAGATCCTGCACACGCTGGTGAAGGCGGGCATCCTGCAATCGTTGCGGGGACCCCGTGGCGGTTTCGCCCTGGCCCGGCCTGCCGGGTCGATCTCGTTGTTCCAGGTGGTGTCGCCGTTCGACGACATCGAGGCGCGGCGGACGTGTCTGCTGGGGCGCCGTGAGTGCAGCGACCTGAACCCGTGCGTGATCCACGAGCACTGGAAGACCACCGCCACCCACGTCGCCCGTTTCTTCCGTGAGACCAGCCTGGCGGAGGTGGTCCGGGACACCGAAACCCCGGCGTAGGCTCACGGATTACTGGAAAGGGAGGGCGCTCCGGCCAGCCGACGTGCGGCGGGATGCGGGGTCGCCCAGCACCGGGCACGGCCCCAAGGAGAGATTCATGGACGAGAAGGGATTCGACCTCACCCTGACGCGCGACGAGGATTTCCAGTTTCTCGTCGAATTCGATGGCGAGAAGATGGCCGACCTGCTCGTGGACGAGCCCGAGCCGCTCGGCAAAGACGAGGGCCCCAACGCCGCCCGTGTGCTGGGCGCCGCGGTTGGCAACTGCCTGAGCGCCAGCCTGCTGTTCTGCCTGAAGCGGGCGAGGGTGAACGTGGAGGGGATGCGCACGGAGGTGCGGGGCCAGATCACGCGCAACGAGAAGGGCCGGTTCCGGGTCGCCAAGATCGAGACCCGGATCACCACGGAGGTCCCGCCCGAGGATCAGGACCGGGTCAACCGCTGCCTGGACGTGTTCGAGGACTTCTGCATCGTGAGCGGCAGCGTGCGGCAGGGGATCGAGATGGACGTGTCGGTTGAGGTGGTGAGCCCGGAGGGGGCGGCGTAGACGGGAGCATCGAACCGCGAACCGCGAGCTTTGAG
This sequence comes from Gemmatimonadota bacterium, assembly GCA_007126035.1. Lineage (GTDB taxonomy): Bacteria > Gemmatimonadota > Gemmatimonadetes > Longimicrobiales > RSA9 > SLCC01. The sequence continues at coordinate 13,463 of SLCC01000026.1, read as the reverse complement.
CCTCGGGGCTCAAAGCTCGAGATCACTGTCCGGGGTAGCTGTCGATAGCCGCGCGGATGGCCTGGAACGCGGCGTCGCGGCCGTGCCAGCCGCCGGTCTCCGTCTCCTTACCCTCCAGCTCCTTGTAGACGGCGAAGAAGTGGTCGATCTCCCGGAGGGTGTGCTCGGGGACGTCGCCCAGGTCACGGTAGGTGGACATGTAGGGATCGGTCAGCGGGGCGGCCAGGACCTTGACGTCCCGGCCCTTCTCGTCGCGCATCTCGAACATGCCCAGGGGCCGGCACTCGATGAGGCAGCCGGGCACCGTGGGCGAGGTGATGAGGACCAGGACGTCCAGAGCGTCGCCGTCCTCGGCCAGCGGGCGGGGGATGAAGCCGTAGTCGCCGGGGTAGTGCATGGCGCTGTGCAGCAGCCGATCGAACCTCAGGACCCCGGTGTCCTTGTCGATCTCGTACTTGTTCCGCTCGCCGCGCGGGATCTCGATGTAGACGTTGATCCGCAGGGGCGGCTGGGAGCCAGGCGATAGGTCGTGGATCGGGTGCATGGATCGCAGGTCCGGGTTTACGAGGTTCGAGGTTCGAACTTCGGACGTCGGGCGCCCCGCGGCAACCTTCCTCTGCTCAGCTCGGAGCTCGAGTCGAGCCGCCCCGGTACTCGCCTCCGCCCGGCAGCCCGCCGAAGCCCGGCAAGCGGCGGCCGGGAGGTGGCGGGGCGGTCGGAGCTCGGAGTTCGGGAGGCTGTCTGGCAAACCCGCAGGCTTCGAGGGTGGCACAATCTTCGAACAGCGTGACACGGAGGGCGCGGACGAGTCGGAGGACGCGGAGTGGGTATGGGTAAGGGTATGGCAATACTCGGTGCGGACTGGATTGCCGCTTCGAGGAGGTTACGTGAACAGCCCCTCAACACGTTACACGTTCGATATACGTATAACGTACGTGTAATTCCCCCATTCTGCGCCAGCGCTCGTACGGCTCCCGTCTCCGCGTCCTCGGTCTTCTCCGCGCCTTCCGTGTCACGCTGTTTGAAGGTTGCCACCGCCCCGAGGCATGAGAAGAGCCCTGGATCTGGAACAGCCGGCCGGTTTGCGGGACAACCTCTCGGAGCTCGGAGCTCGGAGTTCGGAGCTCGGAGCTCACCCCACCATACGCCACGTCTGCGCCACGACGAAGCACACCGCGAAACCCATGGCCAGGGGCAGGAGCGCGGCGACGGCGGTCCACTTCCCGCTCCCCGTCTCCCGGTAGATGGTGTAGATGGTAGTGGAGCAGGGGTTGTGGAGGAGGCTGAAGATCATGAGGCAGACGCCGGTGGTGAGGGTGAAGCCGCCGGCGATGAGGAGCTCGCCCATGGCGCTGGCGGAGTCGAGCTCGAACATGACGCCGGCACCGCTGCCCACGTCGGCGAGTCCGACGGTGAGGGCGATGAGCATGAGGATGGTGGGGATCACGATCTCGTTGGCTGGTATGGCGACGACAAAGGCCAGGAGGATGATCCCGTTCAACCCCACCAGCAGCCCCGCGGGCTCCAGCAGGCTCACCAGGTGGGTGGCCAGGCTCAGGTCTCCCAGGTGGATGTTGGAGATGAGCCAGATGGCGGCGCCGGCGGGGACGGCGAAGAGGACGGCGCGGCCCAGGATGATCAGGGTCCGGTCGATGAGCGAGGTGTAGAGGGTCTGGAGCAGGCGGGGTGGCCGGTAGGGTGGCAGCTCCAGGCTGAAAGTGCTGGCCTCGCCTCTGAGCACGGTTCGGGACAGGAGCCACGAGGCGAAGAACATGAAGGCGATCCCCAGGAGCGCGATCCCGACGACGGCGGTGGCGGCCACGGCGCCGGCCAGGTGGGCCGGGACCAGGGCACCGATGAACACGGTGGCGATGAGGATCTGGGTGGGCCAGCGGCCGTTGCAGAGGGAGAAGTTGTTGGTGATGATGGCGATGAGCCGCTCCCTGGGGCTGTCGATGACCCGGGCTGAGACCACGCCCGCGGCGTTGCAGCCGAAGCCCATGCACATGGTGAGGGCCTGTTTGCCGTGGGCGCCGGCGCGGCGGAACATGGCGTCCATGTTGAAGGCGACGCGGGGCAGGTAGCCGAAGTCCTCGAGCAGCGTGAAGAGTGGGAAGAAGATGGCCATGGGCGGGAGCATCACGGCCACGACCCACGCCGTCGCCAGGTATACGCCGTCGAAGAGGAAGCCGTTGAGCCACCAGGGCAGCCCCAACCCCGCGCCGAGCCCGGCCAGCCACGGGTGGAGCGTGTCCACCAGCAGGGCGGTCAGCAGGTCCGACGGCACGTTGGAGCCCTCGATGGTGATCCAGAAGACCACGGCCAGCATGGCCAGCATGATAGGGAACCCGAGCCAGCGACTGGTCACCACCCGGTCCAGCGTCCGGTCCAGGGCCGCCCCAGCCTGGCGCAGCCCCTGAGCCTGGGACGCGGCGGCGATCTCCTCCGCCGCCCGGTAGAGGCGCTCGGTGAGGGTGTCGTGGAAATCGGCTCGTAGTGTCCAGCGGAGGCGGGATACCATGGCCAGCACGTCGTCACGGGCCACGTACTCGCCGGTGGCCAGCACGGGGTCACGAGCGGCATCTCCGGGGACGGCGTCACGGGCGACGCCGCCAGCGGCGGGCAGCGCGGGAGCTCCGTGGTCCAGGGCGCCCAACTCACCGGTGCGCACCGCGTCCGCCACCGCTGCGTCCCCGTTCAGGAGCCGGAGCGCCACCCAACGAGCGTTGGCCACGCCGGGGTATGCCCCCTCGATGACCGGGACCAGCTCGGCGACGGCGGCCTCAACGTCGGGCGCGTGTCGCTCGAGACGGTACGGCGTGGTGAGCCGGGCGCCGGTGGCCACCTGCTCCACGGCCCGGAGGAGGGCGTCCATGCCCTCGCCACGGCGGGCCACCGCCGGGATGACGGGCACGCCCAGACGCTGCTCGAGGCGGGACGGGTCCACCGCCACACCGTGTCGCCGGGCCTCGTCCACCAGGTTGAGGCAGACCACCACACGGTCGGTGATCTCCAGGACCTGGAGCACCAGGTTCAGGTTCCGCTCCAGTCGGGTGGCGTCCACCACCACCACGGTCACGTCGGGGCGACCGAAGACGATGAAGTCGCGGGCGATCTCCTCGTCGGTGCTGCCGGCCTGGAGCGAATAGGTGCCAGGCAGGTCCACCAGCTTCACCCGCCGGCCGTTGTGGGCGAAGGCACCCTCCGCACGCGTCACCGTCTTCCCCGGCCAGTTGCCCGTGTGCTGGCGCAGGCCCGTGAGCGCGTTGAAGACCGTGGTCTTGCCCACGTTCGGGTTGCCCGCCAGGGCCACCAGATGGTCCCACCGGTCCGGCTTCAGCCCCAGACGCACCAGGCGCTCGTGGCGACGACCGCTCGACGCGGGACCCCGCGGCAGGGTACGGGTCGCCATCAGGCCACAGCCTCCCCGGCGCCACCGGCCTCCACCTCGATCCAGCGGGCCTGCTCACGGCGCAGGGCGATCATCGCGCCGCGGATCCGGTAGGCGACGGGGTCGCCCGACGTACTCACCAGCTCCGCCACGATCCGGGTGCCCGGGACTACGCCCAGGTCCAGCAGCCGGCGACGTTGCGGGCCCTGACAGCCCGGGGCGATGCCCACCACCCGGACCTCCTCCCCCACACCGGCCTCGGCCAGGGTGCGCAGCCGGCCTGGCGCCGTCTCGCCGACCGGCAGGAGCTCCACCGTGACGTTGGCGGCGTCCACCGCGCTCAGCTCCCGCTCCACGCCGCGCACACAAAGGACTACACGGTGAGTGCCTGTCCCCACGGCGCCGGACCCGGCGCCGGCGACGACCTCCACGGCCAGCCCCGGGACCAGACCAGCCGACACCAGCTTCTCGAACACCTCACGGGGCTCATCCTCCAGGTGCGTCACCCGCACGCCCCGGCCACATGGAACCTCCGTCAGCGACACCCCCCGGGGCGATGGGACCTCGCCGGTGGCGGTGGGAATCGGGTCGCCGTGGGGGTCATAGCGAGGGTCGCCCAGACGCGAGGCCAGACGCTCCGCCTCCGCACACGTCAGCTCGTGCTCGACACGCTCTGCCGACTTGTGCCACGCCTCCGCCGGCACCCCCGTGCGATCCGCCAGGTAACGCTCCCACAGGCGATGCGTGCGCAGGACCTGGCGCGCGTACGTGCGGCCAGCACCGGTCAGTTCCAGAGCGCCGCCAGCCAGCCGGGCCAGGCCACGGTCGCCCAGACCCGCCGCCAGCTCCGAGGCCACCGCCTCCCTCATGGCCAGACGGCCCGCGAGCTCCGCCACCGAACAGGCGCGACCGGCCCGCTCGCACTCGTGCAGGTGCTTGAGAGCATCTTCCACCCGCTCCCGCTCCCACCGGCTGGCGGAGCGGGCCCTGCCGGCGACAAGGGCGTACAGCTTCCGGACGATTCCGTGCATCCGCGGTCCTCGACAGCTCCCCCGTCGCGCGATCAGACCCTGATCGCGGCCGGGTTAACGGGCTATCTTTTTAGGGCTGCCTAAATATTCGGGTGAGGTGAGGCTGGTGTCAAGTGGTACTCCGGCAGATTATCTTTCGAGCGTTTTCGGAGGCGATCGCCCGGAGTGAGCGAGGTGTGAAGATGCGGCGGAGATCGGAGTCGCTGGTACTGGCGGCGGGTTACGCGCTGTGGCTGGCAGTGGCGGCGGGAGCGCTGCCGGCGGGCGGATACGCCCAGGTGTCTGGAACAGGCCAGGATCGGATCGGGAGTGTTCAGGAGGCGCTGATCCTGTCGGACCTGCTGGCGGGTGGCAGTGGCCCGGCCAGCGTGAACTGGCTGGATGGTGGTGATCGTTTCTCGTACACGGTCCGCACCGGGCCGCGGCACGAGGTCCGGGTCTATGACCCTGGGGCGGGTACGGACGAGTTGCTGTTCGATCCTCGTGGTCTGACGCTGCCAGGCGAGACGACGCCTCTCCAGTACCGGTCGTTCCAGTTCAGTCAGGACTCGAGGCACCTGTTGTTCCAGGCTGATTTCCGGCCCATCTACCGTTTCTCTGGGATTTCGGATTTCTACCTGTACTCACTGGATACGGAGGAGCTGGAGCTGGTGGCGCGTGACGCCCGGACGGCGGAGCTGTCGCCGGGTGGTGGGCGTCTTGGCTTCGAGCGGGGCGGCAACCTGTACGTGGTGGATCTGGCCACGGGCGAAGAGCGTAGGCTGACGGACGTGGACGGGGACAGTGTGTTCGCGGGTGTGCTGAGCTGGGTCTACGAGGAGGAGTTCGGTTTTGCGCAGGCGTGGCGCTGGTCACGGGAGGGTGATCGGATCGCGTACTGGGAGACGGACGAGCGTGGTGTACCGGTGACGCGGCTGACGGACTTCGAGGGTCAGCACCCGGAGTGGTTCACGCTGGCCTATCCTAAGGTCGGGGACCCGAACCCGTCGGTCCGGATCGGTGTCGTGGACGTGGAGACTGGATCGACGCAGTGGCTGGGCGTGGGGCTGGAGGATGAGCATTACGTACCGCGGGTCTACTGGACCAGCGATCCGGGTACGTTGGCGGTGGTGACGCTGAACCGTCCGCAGGGCCACATGCGGCTGTTCTTCTTCGACGTGGCCACGGGCGAGGGGCGTCTGGTGCTGGAGGAGCGGTCGGCGGCGTGGATCGATGTTTTCGACTTCTTCGCCGGCGTGGACGACTTCTTCCATTTCCCCGAGGGGCTGAGGGAATTCTTCTGGCTGAGCGACCGGGACGGGCACCCCCACCTGTATCGTTACGACTATGACGGCCGGCTGCTGAACCAGGTGACGGAGGGCGAGTGGTCGGTGACGCGGGTCGAGGGTGTGGTCCCGGAGGCGGGCAAGATCTACTACACGTCCACGGAGGAGTCACCGCTGGAGCGGCACCTGTACGCGGTCCGGTTCGACGGCACGAACAAGTTCCGGCTGACGTTGGCGCGAGGGACGCACCGGATCGACATGTCGCCCAACGGCCGGTTCTACATCGACCGCTGGTCCAACACGCGGACGCCGCTCCAGGTGGAGCTGTGGAGCACGGAGGCCGGCGGTCAACGGCTGGCCATGCTGGAGGAGAACGAGGCGGTGACGGAGCACGTTCGGACCCACGCCTACTCGCCGCTGGAGCTGTTCAGCTTCACCACGTCGGACGGTGCGGAGCTCCACGGCTCGATGATCCGTCCGCCCGACTTCGACCCGGAGGCGAGGTACGCGGTGGTCCTGTCCGTCTACGGCGGGCCGGGCTCGCAGCAGGTGTACGACTCGTTCGCGTCCAACGGCTGGCACCAGTACCTGGCCCAGCAGGACTATCTCGTCGTGGGGCTGAACAACCGCGGCTCAGGCAACTACGGCCGTGACTTCATGAAGGTGGTCTACGGTGAGCTGGGTCGCTGGGAAGCCCACGACTTCGCGGAGGCGGGTCAATGGCTGGCGGCGCAGCCGTACGTGGACGGCGACCGGATGGCGATTCTCGGGACCAGCTACGGCGGCTACATGGCGATCATGACGCTCCTTCAGCATCCCGGGCTGTTCCGCCTGGGCATCGCCAACTCACCGGTCACGGACTGGCGCCTGTACAACACGATCTACAGCGAGCGGTACATGGGCCTGCTGGAGGACAACGAAGCGGGCTACGACGCCGCGTCGGCGCTCCCGCTGGCGGACAGGCTCCAGGGCCACCTCCTCCTGGTGCACTCGGGGATGGATGAGAACGTGCACCCCCAGCACACCATGCAGCTGCTCACGGCGTTGGCCCGGGCCGGGAAGGATGCAGAGTTGCGGTTCTACCCGCCGGGCGCCCACGGCGCGGCCTTCGATTTCCCCAGCTACGTCACCATGACGGAGGTGTACACGAACGCTCTGTGCCTGCACATTGCGGTGGAGTGCGAGCCGGTGAGCCTCAACCGGTAGGGAGGACTGAGAGCTTCGAACTTCGAGCCTGGGTGGGCTGATGCCTGACTTCGACAACATCTACTCCCACGGCTATGTGCGCGGCGCCGTGTGTGTGCCCCGGGTCCGGATAGCGGATCCGTCGTACAACCTGGAGCGGACGCTGGGCCTGGCCCGTCGTGCCCACGACCTGCACGCGGGCCTGGCGGTGTTCCCGGAGCTGGGCCTGTCGGCGTACAGCAGTGAGGACCTGTTCCATCAGGACGCGTTGCTGGACGGCGTGCTGAACGCGGTGCGTGAGCTGGTGGAGGCGAGTCGTGATCTGTGTCCGATCCTGCTGGTGGGCGCGCCGCTCCGGTTCGAGGGCAAGCTGTTCAACTGCGGGCTGGTGGTGCATCGGGGTCGTCTGCTGGGTATCGTGCCCAAGACCTACATCCCCAATTACCGTGAGTTCTACGAGAAGCGGCAGTTCACCTCGGGTCGGGACGCCGTGGCCCGTGAGGTCCTGTTCCTCGGCAGACGCGTCCCCTTCGGCAGCGACCTGATCTTCGACGCCGACGATCTTTCCGGGCTGTCGCTCCACGTGGAGCTGTGCGAGGACCTGTGGGCGCCGGTCCCGCCCAGCACCTACGCGGCGCTGGCGGGCGCCACGGTGATCGGGAACCTGTCGGCCAGCAATATCATCATCGGGAAGGCGGACTACCGGAAGGACCTGTGCGCGGCCCAATCGGGCAAGTGCATCACCGCGTACCTGTACGCGGCGGCGGGGCAGGGCGAGTCGACGACGGACCTGGCCTGGGACGGGCATGCGCTGATATACGAGAACAACGAGCTGCTGGCGGAGGGTCCGCGTTTCAGCGACGAGGAGCAGGTGATCATCGCGGACCTGGACCTGGAGCGGCTGGCCCAGGAGCGCATGCGCATGTCCACGTTCAACGACGCCGTGGGCGACCACCTCACCCGTGTCCAGAGCATGCGCCGCGTCCCCTTCACCTTCGACGCGCCCGGCGGGACCATCCCGCTGGACCGGCCGCTGGACCGGTTCCCGTACGTCCCGAGCCAGGCCCGGGAGCGGGACGAGCGGTGCTACGAGGCGTACAACATCCAGGTCCATGGGCTGATGCAGCGGCTCCGGGCCACGGGGATCGACAAGGTGGTGATCGGCGTCTCCGGCGGCCTGGACTCGACCCACGCCCTCATCGTCTGCGCCAGGGCCATGGACCGGCTGGGCCTGCCCCGGACCAACATCCTGGCCTACACCATGCCCGGCTTCGCCACGACCGAGGAGTCGAAGGACAACGCGTGGAAGCTGATGCGGGCGCTGGGCGTGACCGGCGAGGAGATCGACATCCGCCCGTCGGCTCTCCAGATGCTCCGGGACCTGGGCCACCCTGCCGCAGCGGGCGAGGAGGCCTACGACATCACGTACGAGAACGTCCAGGCCGGCGAGCGGACGTCACACCTGTTCCGCCTGGCCAACTACCACGCTGCCCTGGTGGTGGGTACCGGCGACCTGAGTGAGCTGGCCCTCGGCTGGACCACCTACGGCGTGGGCGACCACATGTCGCACTACAACGTCAACGCCTCGGTGCCCAAGACCCTGATCCAGTACCTGATCAGGTGGACGGTGGGCACGGGCCAGTTCGACACCGAGACCAGCGCCGTGCTGGCATCGATTCTCCACGCCGAGATCACGCCGGAGCTGGTGCCCCCGGACCGCGACGGCAACGGTCAGCGGACCGAGGACGTGGTGGGGCCGTACGACCTCCAGGACTTCCACCTCTATTTCGTCTCCCGCTACGGCTTCAGGCCCAGCAAGGTGGCGTTCATCGCCCACGCCGCCTGGGGCGACCGCAGCCGGGGCGAGTGGCCCGACGGGCTGCCGGACGGCGCCCACCGGGAGTACGACCTGCCCACCATCAAGAAGTGGCTCGAGGTCTTCCTGTACCGGTTCTTCGAGCTGAGCCAGTTCAAGCGGTCCGCCATGCCCAACGCGCCGAAGGTGGGGACGGGCGGCTCGCTGTCGCCCCGGGCCGACTGGCGCGCGCCCAGCGATGCGTCGGCGAGGCCGTGGATCGAGGAGCTGCGGTCGAACGTTCCCTGAGCGATACCTGGTACCGCTGGCGTGCCGCTACTGGAGTACCGCTAGAGGAAGCCCCAGAGGCGCGGGTCCACGGACAGGATGAAGCTGCCCTTGCCGGTGTCGGTACGAATGGCGTAGTCGAGGCGGACGATGCCGTGGAGCAGGCCCAGTCCGGCCCCTACACTGGCCCTGATCCCGTCGGTGGGCGCAGGCTGCCAGGGCGTGAGGCCGGGTACCCAGCCGGGCAGCGGCGGTGACTCGCTGACGTCGGACCAGCCGGCGGCGGCAATGAGCCTCAGCTGTATGTACTCACCGATCACCTGGCGCCAGCCGGTCAGGTCCACCAGGGCGGCCCTGTCCCCCACGTACTGGTGGAACGGGTGGCCGGGCAGGGTGTTCCGGCCGCCCAGGTACCAGAGGTGCTGGGGCGGTGTGGCGCCGAAGGCCGCGGCGCCGGTTGCCCGCAGCTCGGCCCCGGCGGTGCGGCCATTTGAGACCCAGGTGGCGTTCAGCCCGAGGCGTGCGCGGGCGAAGGCGCCGGCGTCGTCCTGGAAGTCGGCGTACCCGATTTCCAGCGCGGGCCGGCCTGTGACGGCGAGGGGCCCGAGCGGCAGGCGGCGCTCGTAGCTGGCGTCGAGGAAGAAGCGGCTGCCATCTTCCGCCGGGGCGACGGGGCGGAAGCCCTCGTCATCGCCTGCGAAGGGGGCGGCGGTCTCGGCCTGGACGGGTGCCCGGTGGGACTCGCCGGTCAGGCCGAGCCTCAGGACGCCGGTCCCGGCGCTCCCGACCTGGGTCCCGGCGGACAGGCCGGTGGCGGGGTGGATGTCACGGAAGTCGTTGCCGAATGCGGCGGCGCCGGTAGAGATGATGCCGCCCGCTGGCTGCCTGAGCCCCAGGTCCACGGGCCGGTTGAGGTAGGCGCTGGCGAACGGTCGCATCCGGACGCCGGGGCCCGCGGATCGCCACGACAGCTCGCCCACCGGGTCGCCGCTCCCCCAGGCGTACCCCGCGTGGGCGGCGAGGTGGGATCGGCCGAGCGCGCGGGACGCGCCCAGGCCGGTGAACAGGCCTTCGCTCCGTCCGTAGCGCACCACGCTCGAGGCGCCAGGCACGAACAACCTCATGCGGGAGATGCCGGACAGGTACTGCTCCCGGAGGATGCGGCCGGCGATGGCGTCCACGTTCACTTCACCCAGGGTGGCCGGCTCCTGTCCCGGCGCCAGGCCGACGGCCTCGAAGCCGTCGAAGAGGCCTGTGGCGAAGGGGTAGTCGGGCAGGGCGGACCGGGACGTACCCAGGACCACGGGCGGCCCCACGAAGAAGCCGCCGGGCAGCGGCGGGTTCAGGTCGTAGTTCGTCACCTGGAGAGCGGCCCGTATGACGGTGCCGACGCCGAAGTCGAACTGGGGCAGCTCGCGTCGCACCAGGAGCCGCTGCTCCCGGGGCAGCCAGTAGCGGCCTTCCCAGAGCCCGTTCTCCAGCATCACCTCGACCCGCTCGTTACGCGGGTCCAGGTACGCGGCGCGGGTGAAGGTGAAGGACAGGCGGACCAGGTCGGCCCGGGCCCGCTCGACGAACAGCGAGCCCACGATGGCCGGCGTATCGAAGCTGCGGGGCCGGACCTGGATCTCGTAGACCCGGATCGGCGCGTCGGCGCCGGGCAGCCGGATGGTGGTGGAGTCGGTCAGGCGATAGTGGTACGTCGTCTCCGCGTCCAGGGCCAGCGGGTGCGGCACGTTCCGGACATCACGGCCCTCGCCTACCCTGATCTCGTCGCCGAAGCCGTCGTGGATGACAGTGTAGCGATCCAGGTAATAGTAGAAGTCCCGGATGGGGAACTGCTCCTCTTGACGCATCCCGCGGATGACCTGCTTCACCCGGTCCGGGTAGGCCCAGTACAGGTCCAGGGCCACCTGGTCGGACCGGAGCAGGACCGGGTCCGGGTGCTCCGGGCTGTCAACGAAGAAGTAGATGTGACCGCCCACTTCCGCCCGGTAGCTCTGGAGCGCTTCGTCCAGCACCGGCTCCCGGCGCCGGTCCCGGGCACGCTCCACCATCTCCAGCACGCGGGGCGAGTCCCAACCCTCTCCCGCCTGAGCGGCAAGGGCTGTGGGTCCGAGCGGAGAGATACCGGCGACGGCGACGGCGACGGCGGCGACGACGCGCGCGGCCACGGCAGTCATTGCCGCGGAGTTGGCACGGGCCAGCGCCGGGATGAGTTGATCTACCATGGTAGGGATGATAGCAAGAAACGCCCGCCCGCCGTAGGGGCAGGTGGCGATGGCGTGTTGTGGATCAGGTGCTCCGGAACCGACGGCCGACCATTGCCAGGAGGAAGATGGCGGCGGCGAGAAGGACGATGGCGGCTCCGGAGGGCAGGTCCAGGATCCAGGCGATCCACAGTCCTCCGACCACGGCGGCGAGGGCGAAGACCACGGACAGGCCCATCATGGCCCTCATGCTGGGCGCCACGAGCTGGGCGGTGGCGGCGGGGATGACGAGGAACGCGGAGACCAGTACGATCCCGACGACCTTTATGGCGGATACGATGGTGACGGCCAGCAGTGTGAGGAGGAGGTACCGGAGTGCTGCCGCGGGTAGCCCGGACGCCTGTGCCGTCTCCTCGTCGACGCTGATGAAGAGGAACTCCTTGAAGAGGACGAGTGTGATGATCAGCGTGGCGCCCACCAGGATGGCGGCCATCACGAGGTCCTGGTCCCTGACCAGGAGGATGTTCCCGAAGAGGTAGCCCAGGAGGTCCTGCCGGTAGTCTGGTGTCCCTGCCATCAGGGCAACGCCGAAGGCCATGGCGGTGGGGAAGAAGATGCCGATTGCCGTCTCCTCGGTCAGCTTACCTCGTCCGGCGGTGGCGCCGATGAGCCATGCCACGGCCACGGAGAACAGGAGCGCCGCCAGCACCGGGTCCACGCCCAGTATCACGCCCAGGGCCACGCCGCCGAGCGCCGCGTGGGAGATGCCGACGCCGACGAAGGCCATGCGCCGGAGCACGACGAAGAAGGCCAGGACGGCGCAGCCCAGGCCGACGATGAGGCCGGCCAGGAGTGCCCGCTGGCCGAAGTCGTAGGAGAGGAACTCGATCACGTGTGCTCGCTACGCCTCCGCCCCGTGCTCTCCGGGCCGGTGGCGGTGGACGTGGTCCCTGGGGAAGTCGTAGACCTGGTCGAGCTGGGCGGGGTCCAGGACGGCTGCCGGCGGGCCCATGGCCTTGACCTCCCGGTCGATGAGGAGGACGGTGTCGGCGTGCTGGGCCACCACGTTCACGTCGTGGGAGGCGGCGATGAGGGTGAGCTTCTCCTCCCGCTGGAGCACGCAGCACATGTCGTAGAAGCGGGCCTGGGCGGCAGGGTCCAGCCCCGCGGTGGGCTCGTCCAGGAGCAGGAGCCGGGGCTCGCCCACCAGGGCCCGTGCGATGAGGGCGCGACGCTGCTGTCCGCCGGACAGCTCACCGAACCGACGGTCGGCGGATTCGGCCAGCTTGACCCGCGCCAGGGCGGTGCGCGCCGCTTCCCGGTCCGTCCGCGAGGGACGTCGCCCGAAACCCATCAGGGCGAACCGGCCCATGAGCACCGCCTCCAGGACGCTCAACGGGAACTCATCGGGGACGCCGGTCTTCTGGGGCACGTAACCCACGCGCTTACCGCGTGTGCCGGGCGGGTTGCCGTAGACCCGGACGTGGCCCTTCCGCGGCTTTTCGAGGCCCAGGAGGAGGCGGAGCATGGTGGTCTTGCCGGCGCCGTTGGGCCCGATGAGGGCCATGAATGTGCCCTCGTCCACGCTCAGGCTCAGGTCCCGGAAGACGTCGGCCCGGCCGTACCCGAACCAGACGTTGTGGAACGAGACCGCCGGCTCGCTCATTGGCCGGTGGAGCCACCCAGGGCCCGGGCGAAGGCGCGGCCGTTGTAGCGCATGAGGGAAAGGTAGTCCTCCCGGCCCTCCCTCCCCTGCCCGCCCACCGGGTCGGCCACCTCGACGCGCACGCCCAGCTCCCTGGCCAGCGCGTCCACGCCGGCGCGGCCCAGCTGGGGCTCGGCGATGACGGCGGCTCCGCCCCTGACCCTCACCTGGTCCACGAGCCTGGCCAGCTCCCGGGCGCCCACCTCCCGGCCCGGCGACGGGTGGAGCGCGCCGATCTCCTCGAGGCCGTAGCGGTCGGCGAAGTAGACCCAGGCCGGGTGCGCCGCGACGAAGGCCCTGGTCGGGACGTCGCGCAGGAGGTCCCGCAGCTCGGCGTCCAGGGCGGTGAGGGAGTCGGCGAAGGCTGCGCCCCGCCGGCGGAACTCCGCCTCCATCTCGGCGTCCCAGGCCCTCGCCGCCAGGGCCTCCACGATGTCGGGCAGGATGGTGTCCCGGACCAGGATCGGATCCAGCCAGACGTGTGGGTTGCCCAGCTCCCCACGCTCGGCGCCGGGGTCCCGCCGCGGCTCCACGCCCCGATCGTGGCCCTGGTCGTGGTCGGGGTCGTGGTCGGGGCCGTGGTCGGGGCCGTG
>SLCC01000194.1 GCA_007126035.1 Gemmatimonadota bacterium | reverse complement strand
GCGCTGGCTACGTTGCTCAGCACTGCGGAATAGCGCTGCTATTCCTCGGCTTCGCGCCTTGCCAGCGCGGCGCTTCGACGCTCTCGGTGCTCGTCAGAACCATCGTGCGGGACTACTAGAGGAGGGGCGCTGATGTCGAGCGGTCGGCCGTGCGTCGCCGTTATAGGGCTCGGGCTCATGGGCGGGTGCCTGGCCCGGGACCTGTCGGCCCTGGGCTGGCGGGTGGTAGCGGCGGACCGCGACCCGGCGGCGCTGGACGCCGCCATCGCCGACGGTGTGGTGGACGAGGGATTCGAGGCCGGCGGCGTCGCCGGCGGGGTGCTGGAGTCGGTTGACGTGGTGGTACTGGCAACGCCCGTTCCCGCTGCCCGGGAGCTGTTGCCCTGGCTGGCCAGCGTCGCGCCGGCTGGAGCCGTTCTCACGGACCTGGGCAGCACGAAGCGGAGCGTGCTGGCGGCGGCGGGCGAGGCGGGCCTGGCAGCGCGGTTCGTCGGCGGTCACCCCATGGCCGGAGACCACCGCTCCGGCTGGGGCGAGGCTCGCACCGGCCTCTTCGCCGGCGCCCGTGTCTGGCTCTGTCACGACGGCGCCGAGCCCCGTGCTGTACAGCGGGTGGCAATGCTCTGGAGCGCCGTGGGCGCCAGTCCCCGGGAGATCGACGCGGCCGAGCACGACCAGCTCGTAACCTGGTCCAGCCACCTGCCCCAGCTCATGGCATCGACGCTGGGCGTTGTCCTGGGCCTCGCCAACGTTGGTCCTTCCGAGCTGGGGCCCGGCGGTCGGGACGCGACCCGGCTGGCCCGCAGTGATGCGGGGCTATGGGCCGGCATCGTCATGGACAACGCCGACCTCCTGGTTCCCTGCCTGGAGGCGTTCACGGCAGGGCTCCAGGACCTGCGGGACCGGGTGGAGCAGGGACGGGAGGAGGAGGTCAGGGCGCTGCTGGAGGCGGGCCGGGCCTGGGCAGCACGTCCTTCGCACGGGCCGATGACCGCGGCTCACGACGACGCCCCCGGCCACAGGCCGGCACGCGGCGTGGCTGGTCGGGACAGTTCGCGTTAGGCTGACGAGTTCAGCTCAGCTCATGTCGTCACGGACCCGCTCCAGCGACCTGCCCAGGTCGTCCACCGCTCTCTCGGCGCCCCGCTTCAGCTCTTCGCCCGCTTCTCCCGCCGCGGCCCGCACCGCGTCGATCCGGGAGCGGGCGTCCTGTTGCTTGTGCTCCAGGTCGCCGATCCGCCTCTCGTACTCGAGCCGGGCATCGGCGCTCATCTCCTTGGTCCGAGCTCGCAGCCGGTCCAGCTCGGCGCTCCACTGTTCGACCTTCGACTCCAGCTTCTGCGCGTATGCGTCCGTCTTCGGATCCGTCATCGTCACTCCTTCTTGAGGGTGTCATAGAGTTGGTGCAGGCCGTCCGAGACGGCCACTACCGCGAAGGTGGAGGCCACCACGCGCGTGGCCCGGGGCATGGCGATCCGGCCGGCCATGAGAGCGCCGGCCACCCACGGGCCGGTGCAGAAGGGGCAGGTGAGCAGGTCGCCCACGGCCTTCCGCAGCCCGCGGCCCCGGGCGCTCTCCCGCACCTCGCCGCCGCCGGTGGACTCCTCGTACCGGACGAACGGAGCGCGGATCGGCGCGGTCACCCAGTCCTTGGTGATGACGCGGGTCAGCTTGTGGGTGGCGACGCCGAGCAGGATGATGTCACCGGCGCTGATCCGCCGTGGCAGGCGATCGGCCACAATACCGGCGGCGAGGAGCCCGCCGAAGACGCCGGTGAAGATGCCGAGCAGGGCAGCGTAGCCGGCCAGCGGGGTATGCTCCTCCGAATAACCCTGGAATGGCCCGTCCCCGATCCGGTCAGATGTCGTGGCGCTCGTGTCTTCCATGTCGGTGCGTCCTCAGCTGTTCGTGTGGAGGCGCGCCGCCAGCCGCCGGGCGTCCCTGGGAGCGTAGCCCTTCTGATCGTTGTCGAAGTACACGTAGACGCCGTGATCCAACCTTCATGGACGCCTTGCCGGAGACGTTGTCGTCATGCTGCCTGGCCAGCCTCGACGCCTGCTCGGTGCCGTTCGGCAGCAGCTCCAGGAACTCATCGACCCGCTCGTGCTCGAACTCCAGCTCCGGGAACTGCCATAGTACGGGGCCCAGCTTCTCCTCCAATCGGAGGACCCCGGACGCGAAGAAGTTGGCCACGGGCGTCTTCACGTCCTTCAGCTTCCTGGAGTGGGTGATGAACTGGCTGCCCTTGACGGCATAGACGAACCCCGCCGGCGCCGTCCGCCGGTAGCCCTCGTAGCTGTCGGGGCTCAGGAGCGAGTAGAACGAGCCGTTGATCTCCAGCGTGTCGAACTGGCGGGCGGCGTATTCCAGCCTGTCCCTCTTCGGCAGGTCGTCCGGGTAGAAGTCGCCCTCCCATTGGTCGTAGCTCCACCCGGAGACCCCGACCCGCACGCGACCCCCGCGCCTGGAAGCCATCACTCCCACTGGCCTGGCAAGGGGAGCCCGGCACTCTTCAAAGATGCGATGTCCAGCTTCCTAGCCCTCGTGGTCTGCCGACTTCTGCTCGGTCTCGATCTCGCCGGCTGCGAGGCGTTGCAGGTCCCGTTCCGAACAGCTTTCCGAACGACTTCCGCGCCATGGTGCACCTTACGGCTCGGAGTCAGTCCGGAGCGCAGTGTGTCTATCGTTGAATCTCTCTGGGTCCGGTTGCGTAGGGATAGTGGGTGAGGGAAATTCGGGACCGGAGAGACGACATGAGCGAAGCCGTACTCGAGCTGGAGCAGCGGGACGATTATCCCGTGCAGGTAACGGTGCATCCGGTGACTCAGGATAGGAACCGGCTCACGACCGCGTTCCGTTTCTTCCTGGCGCTTCCGCACATCCTGATGGTGGGCGGACCCGCCGCCGTCGGAATCTGGATAGGATCTCAGACCGGTAGCGATCTCTCGTTCGGTTCAGGAGCGGGCATAATCGGCTTCCTTGCCGCCGTGGCCGCCGTGGTGGCCTGGTTCGCGATCGTGCTCACCGCTCGGCACCCGGACGTGCTGTGGAGGATGGGGGCCTATTACTTCCGCTGGCGGTATCGCGCCCTGACCTACATGACGCTCCTGAGGGACGAGTACCCGCCGTTCGGCGACGACCCGTACCCCGTCGAGCTGGTGGTTCCCAGACCTGAGGGGCCGCGGGATCGGCTGACGGTCTTCTTCAGGCCGCTCCTGGCCTTGCCTCACCTGATCGTGCTCATGGTGTTGACCCTGTTCTGGGCCTTCACCACCGCCGTCGCCTGGGTCTGGATTCTGCTCAGTGGCCGGTTCCCCCAGCCACTGTATGGCTTCGCCCTGGGTGTCCTGGCCTGGTCCGGCCGGGTCGAAGCCTACGTCCTGCTCCTGCGCGACGAGTACCCGCCGTTCACGTTGCGGGCTCTGGTATGACTCCCGGTGCAGGTCGAGCGGGTGTAGCGGACGATGGGGGCACGGTGGTGGACGACGCCGGGGTATGGGAGAAGTGCTCCCATACGGCGCGGGCGGCACCGGCGATGACCCGCTCCCGCTGAGCAATCGGCGCCTCCGACTGGAGGAGGACTGCCAGCACCACCTCGGCCCCGCCGGGCAGGGTGATGATGCCCACGTCATGGGTCAGGAGACCGAGGGTGCCGGTCTTGTGGGCCACGGCCGTGCCCGCCGGCACGCCGGCCCTGGTACGGTCGGGGCCGGTGACCGTCGAGGCCAGGGCGTCCAGCATCAGTCGCTGGGCTTCCGGCTCGAGGGACTCGCCGCGGAGCACCGCCGCCAGCAGCGCGGCCACCGCTTCCGCACTGCCGGTGTCCCGCGGGTCCTCCAGAAACACCGCCTCCCCCTGCGCCCCGCGGTCAGCGAAGATCCTCCGCATGGACCTGTCCACGCGCAGATCACCGGCGCCCAGGTCGCGCACGCGCCGGGTCACCTCCGCCGGGCCGCCGGCGGCACGCAGGAGCACGTCGGACGCGGTGTTGTCACTGTGGGCCAGGCTCCGCTCCACCAGGTCCGCCACCGTGGCCGCGGCGCCGGGGACGAACGACGTCGGGCCAGGCGCCAGGTCGTCGGCGGTCACCTGGAGCGAGTCCGAGGGGCTCAGCCGCCCGTCCTGTAGCGCCGCGTAGGCCACGGGCAGCTTGGCCACGCTGGCCAGGGCGAAGGTGGTGTCGCCGTTGACCGCGGCGTAGACGTCGCCCTGGACGTGCAGCACAGCCACGCCCACGCGGCCGTCGACGCCGGCGGCCAGCTCCCGCAGCGTCGCCTCCAGGACCGTGTCGCGGACGGGAGACGCGGCCGCCGCCGTGTCGGGTGCGGCGGGCGGCGAAGGCGCCGGAGCGGGGTCGCCGGCGTCACAGCCCACCGCCAGCGACAGGAAGAGGGCGGCGAGCAGCCTCCGGGTCATTCCACCAGGGCGCCCTCGACGCGGGGTGCCACGGGGCTGGGCATGGGCTCGGACGGCTCGGGCACCCGCTCGTCGACCAGGCCGCTGGCCTTGTCGATCATGACGGCGATGGCGCCGTCGCCGGTGACGTTGCATGCGGTGCCGAAGCTGTCCTGGGCCATGTAGAGGGCTATCATGAGGGCGACGGCGGTCTCACCGAATCCCAGCATGGACCCCAGGAGCCCCACCGCGGCCATCACGGCACCGCCGGGCACTCCGGGTGCGGCTACCATGACCACGCCCAGCATCAGGATGAAGGGCATCATGGTGAGCAGCGACGGGATGACCAGGGCGTCGTGGAGCACCATGACCGCCACGGCGCAGCTGACGATGGTGATGGTGGAGCCGGACAGATGCGTGGTGGCGCACAGGGGCACGCAGAAGCTGGAGATCTGCTGCTTGACGCCGTTGTTGCGCGTGGCCTGGAGCGTGACCGGGATGGTGGCCGCGCTGGACATGGTGCCCAGCGCCGTGAAGTACGCCGGCAGCATGTTCCGGATCAGGCCGAACGGCGAGCGACCAGCGTTCAGGCCGGCGATCAGGAACAGGACGATGATCCAGGTCCAGTGCAGCGAGATGGCCAGGATCAACACGGCGCCGAATGTCCTGAGGGTCTCGAATACGGTGCCCGCGGCGGCCAGCTCGGCGAAGACGCCGGCGATGTAGAGGGGCAGCAGCGGGATGATGACGGTGACCAGGAGCTTCTCGATGACGGATCGCCCCTCGTCGAACAGCTGCTTGAGCTGTTCCGAGCCGGTGGCGGCGATGCCGAGCCCGAAGATGAAGGC
Source organism: Gemmatimonadota bacterium (assembly GCA_007126035.1). Classification (GTDB taxonomy): domain Bacteria; phylum Gemmatimonadota; class Gemmatimonadetes; order Longimicrobiales; family RSA9; genus SLCC01. Next base: position 12,709 of record SLCC01000194.1, on the reverse strand, counting down.
CATGGCCAGGGCGCTCATGATGCCCAGGACGGGGGGAATCTCCATGACGAAGTAGGGCGACAGGCCCGCATCGTTACCGGCGGCGGTCACCGCGGCCGACGGTGCCAGCATGGGCACGACCACGGACGCGGCCAGGAAGGCCAGCGTGCCGGCCACGATGGTGGACGTGTACGCCGTGCCCAGGGTTCGGCCGAGAAGTCGACCCGAGTTGCGGGGCAGCCCGGCGATGCCGCTGGTAATGTAGAACAGGATCAACAGCGGGATGGTGAAGAAGAGCAGCTGACCGAACAGCTCCTTGAAGGTCAACAGGATCTGGGTCATCCAGGCGGGCGCGAGCAGCCCGAGCATGATGCCGAAAGCTATACCGGCTAAGAGCTTGGATATCAGTTTCATGGGTCTGGCGATTCTCGAGTCACGGTTACGGCCAGTCGAGGATATCCTAATCTGACAGTAAATGCTATCCTGTGGCGCAATAGCCGGAATCGGAGGATGTCATGTTCGGGTTGTTCGAGGACGATGTGGCTCCGCGGCAGGAGGCCGACCGGGCCGCGTTCACCGGTGTGCTGGTCGTGGTGGGCGCACTGTTGCTGGCAGCGGCGCCGGGCCCGGCTCAGGCTCGGGATGTGGCTGGCCACGGGGACCCGCCGCGGGTCCACGTCATCGCCACGGGCGGGACCATCGCCTACACGCCGGACGGCTCACTGACAGGCGAGGCGCTGGTGGCGGCGCTGCCCGGCCTGGAGCGCGTGGCCCGGGTCTCGGTGGAGGAGTTCCTGAACGTGGGCTCGAGCCAGATCACGCCGGACCACTGGCTCCGCCTGTCGCTCCGCATACAGGATATCTACCGGCAGCAGCCGGACCTTGCCGGCGTGGTGGTGACACATGGTACGGACACGCTGGAGGAGACGGCTCTCTTCCTGCACCTGACCGTGGCGGATGCCAGGCCCGTGGTGGTGACGGGCGCCATGCGGCCGGCGCAGGCGGCGGGCGCTGACGGGCCGGCCAACCTGATGAATGCCGTCCGGCTTGCGGCGGATACGACTGCTCGCGATCGGCCGGTGCTGGTGCTCATGAACGACCGGATCCATGCGGCGCCAGGCGTCCAGAAGGCACACACCACGCGCGTGGATGCGTTCGTCTCCGTCTGGCCCGGCGTCCTGGGGGTGACTGACCCCGACCTGGTCTCCTGGCAGCTACCCGCGGCCCCCGGTCCGCTGCGCGGCGCGTTCCCGGTGATGCAGGAAACGCGGCTGCCGCGCGTCGACATTGTCTACGCCTACGCCGGTGCCGACGGCTCTGCTGTCAGGGCCGCGGCGGACGCCGGCGCCCGTGGCGTGGTGGTGGCCACGGTGGGGCGGGGCAACATGCCCGCGGCGCAGCGGGAGGCGGTGAATGCCTTCGCCACCGGCGGCGGTGCGGCGGTGCTGGCCAGTCGCACGCAGGCCGGTCGGGTCCCGGTCGATCCCTCTGGAGGGATCATGGGGGCGGGTGATTTGAGCCCGCAGCAGGCCCGCGTCCTGCTCATTCTGGCCCTCACGACCACTACTGACCTCGGAGAGGCGGCGCGTCTATTCCAGGCGATCCGCGGGCCGGAGTCGTAGCCCCGGTACTTGACCGGTCGCGGCGGCGCTATCTACTTTCACCGTCGACATACTGTCCAGACAACCCAGCTTCTCGATGACCGGTGCTGGTCGATGGCGGGCGCCCGGCGTACCCTTCCCAGGCGCCCGCCGGCCTTCGTCATGATCGATCGTGGCCACCGGCGTTGCGTGAATCGACCGGAGGAAATAGTGGCGACCGGTACACAGACAGGGACTACGGACACTGCCCGCGGCACGTGGGGCTCACAGATGGGGTTCATCCTGGCCGCGGCGGGCTCTGCCGTGGGGCTGGGCCATATCTGGCGATTCCCGTATGTGACCGGAGCAAACGGCGGCGCTGCGTTCGTGCTCCTCTACATCGGCGCCGTGTTCCTGATCGGCGTGCCGATCCTGTTCGCCGAATTGACTTTGGGCCGGCATTCGAACCGGAATCCGGTGGGCGCCATCAAGGCCATCGTGGGCAACAGCTCGTGGAAGTACCTGGGATACCTGGGTGTGGCCACCGGCGTGTTCATCCTGAGCTATTACACGCTGATCGCCGGCTGGACCTTCGGCTACATCTTCAAGACGCTGCTCCGGGACGCTACCACGTTCGACCAGTTCACGAACCAGGGCCTGCTGAACGCCGGTCTGTACATGGCCTTCATCCTCATGACCGTGGGCGTGGTCTACGGCGGTGTGCGGGGCGGGATCGAGCGCTGGTCGAAGATCCTCATGCCGATCCTACCGGTGTTGCTGCTGTTCATCATTATCTACTCCCTAACCCTGCCGGGCTCCATGGCGGGCGTGCAGTTCTACCTGCGCCCCGACTTCTCGAGCCTGACCGGGCAGTCGGTGCTGGTGGCGCTGGGCCAGGCGTTCTTCGCCAACAGCCTGGGCATGGGCGCCATGGTCACCTACGGCAGCTACCTGTCAAAGGACCAGAACATCATCACGTCGGGCCTGGGCGTGGTCTCCTTCGGTATCCTCATTTCCTTCCTGGCGGGGTTCGCCGTGTTCCCGGCGGTATTCGCAATGGGCCAGAGCCCGGCGGAAGGCGCCGCGCTGGTGTTCGTGGTGTTGCCGGAGATCTTCAACATGATGCCCGGCGGGATCTTGGTGGGCTTTATCTTCTTCCTGCTGCTCTCCATCGCCGCGCTCACCTCGACAGTCTCGCTGCTCGAGGTGCCGGTGGCGTTCCTGATCGATGAGAAGGCGGTGCGACGGAAGGTGGCGGTCTGGCTGATGGCCGGTGTGACCGTGCTGTTCGGGATACCGTCCGCCCTGTCGTTCGGGGCCGTGGACTTCTTCACCGAGCTACCTCTCCTGGCCGGGCTGTCGTTCTTCGACGTCATGGACTACATCTTCGGGAACGTGGCCCTTCCGCTGGGAGGCATGATGTTCGCCATCTTCGTGGCCTGGCGCTGGGGCATCCTGAACGCCGCCAACGAGATCGCCCTGGGCAACCGCAAGTTCCTGGGCGTGCAGTCCGCTGCCTGGGGCTTCGTCCTGCGCTACGTATGCCCGGTGGTCATCTTCGTCGTCATGCTCAACACGACAGGAGTGCTCGGGCTGATTGGCCTCTGATCAAGCGGAACGGAGCGCCCCGCCACCCCGGACAGGTGGTCTGGTCTACTTGCCCCGGAAACAGTCAGCGCCGGCGCGCGGCGCGCGCTCCTGGTGCGGCGAGCACGGCCTCCGCCTGCATGGCGATGTGGTGCCTCGCCTCGCAGGTCTCCTGATACCGCTTCTGGACGCTACCGCACCACCGGCACGCCCTGCCGGGCCAGGTTCGACAGCCCGCCGCCGTTGTGGAGCCGTTCGAAGCCGGCGCGCCGCAGGAAGTCCAGCGCGATACCGGAGCGACGTCCTGTCCGGCAGTACAGCACCAGCTCGGCGTCCCGGTGCTCCTCCAGCTCCTCGAGCCGCTGAGGTAGCTCGGTGTAGGGGATGTGGATGGCACCCTTCACCCGACTCTGTGCCCACTCGTCCGGTCGTCGTACATCGATGAACACCACGCGGCGTTCCTGGGCCTGCGCTTCCTGGTCGCCTGACCGGGTCTCCACCGCTTGCCCTGATCCCGCTCGCGTCGGTCTCGGTAATGCCTGATCGGTAGCGGCACCCGCGCCGTCACGGGCCTGCTCCGGACCTGCCGCACCGTCGAGGTGCGCCGCCGCATCGGCGGTCGCCATGGCCAGCTCACCGGCGGTGGCGGGCCCCGGCCCATCACCCTGACAGGCCGACAGTACAACGAACACCACGACGACGATGGGCGGCTTCATCCGATCTCCGGGATTGGCTGCGGGTCCAGTGGCCAGCAGAAGCGTTCTCGATTACCCATGTTCGTTGCAACACTCCGGGATGTCTAGAGGTTCCTTATAGGGTCCAGGGGTTCCTGCTCCGCTCCTGTCGAGTCGCTGCCGGCGGCGCAACCGCCGCCGGAGCGCCGGTGCCGCGAGCCCGGCCAGCCCTCCGGACGCCAGCCCCGCCACGACGTCCACGGCGTAGTGGAACCCGCCGTAGACGGTGGACAGTGCAAGCAGCGAGGTGAGCACGGCGATGAGGGGCGCCCAGCGCACCTTCTCCCGGAACAGGGCGATGGTCACGGCGAGGGACACACCCACGTGACTGGACGGGAAGGCGGTGCCGGGGCTCGACGCTGCCTCCAGTACCCAGTGGGTGGTCCGGAAGAGGAACCCGGTCTCGATGCCCCCGCCCGGAGCAGGGAAGAGGTACCTGGGCCCCAGCACCGGGAACGCGATGAACGCCGCCTGGTGGACCAGGATTGCCAGGGCCGCGGTGAAGACCACGCGGCGGAACGCGCCTCGTCGCCCAGCGAGATAGAGGACCACCGGTGGCCCCAGCCCTATCAGGTAGTACGACAGGTACGCCCCGTGGAGGAGCTCGGACAGCCACAGCCATGGCCAGCGAGCGGCCATCGTCAGGCTGGGTTGCCCGCCGAACAGCGCCGCCTCCCATCCCTGCACCATGGTGTCGTAGGCGGCGCCCCGGTGGATCGCCTCCGCCAGGAGCGGCGTCTCCCAGTAGAAGACGGGCAGAGCGAGCAGGGGCAGCCAGTCCCGGACCCGGCTCCATACGACGGCGCCGCCTGGCAGGCTCACCGGCCCGGCGGGCTGGCGCAGCAGGACCAGGGCAGCAGCCAAGTGGAGCGCCAGCAATGCCAGGCGTGGCAGGACCGGCGGCACGGGGATCGCCAGCAACGGGGCCACCAGCAGCAGCCATACTGCTATGAGCCGGTGGGTCGGCATCCAGCCCGGGGTGGCCCGGAGCCGGAGTCTACCGGGCACCGGGCCGGCGCTACCTTGCCGCATTGTCGCGGTCTTCAGCTCCCGCCAGGGCCGGTCCGGCCCGCGGTCAGCTCCTCCACGATCCGGTCAGCGCCGTAGACGTGGCGCAGGGACTCGGTCACCGCCCGCACGTCCACCATGATGTTGCGGCCCCGCTCCGGCAGGTAGATGAAGTCCCGGGACAGCCCCTCGATGTTCCGGTCGAAGTTGATGCCCACGATCTCCCGCTCCGGCGTGAGGGCCGGGGAGCCCGAGTTCCCGCCGAACGTGTCCGCGGTGGAGACGAAGTTCAGCGGCGTTCCCAGGTCCAGCCCCGGCGGAGCGGGCAGCCAACCCGGCGGCAGGGCCCAGTCCACCCGCCCGCCGTGGCCGTGGTGCCGGTTGTACATCCCGTAGAACGTGGTGTAGACGGGCGCCAGGGTGCCGTTGTACTCGTACGGCAGGACCACGCCGTCGGCGATCCGGGGCGACGACGTGCCGTCCGGCGGGATCGTCGTCCCGTACACCTCGAACCGGGCTCGGCCCAGCTCCGCCGCCAGCTCCGACTCCAGCGTGGACAAATGGTTCCACTCGGTGGCGTAGCGGGCGTAGGCAGGGAAGAGCGCCGCCGCCGCCCGCACCGCCGGGTCCTGTTCCAGGCCCGCCTGACCCAGTGCGCGGCTGGTCGCGGCCTGGCTGGCCAGCGCGCTCTCCCGTAGCAGCGCCTCCGCCGCTTCCGCCGCCGTCCGGCCGCCCAGCACCTGCCGCGTCGCCTGGTTGTCCGGGCCCAGCTGCCGCTGGACCTCCTCGAGTCGGATGGTCAGGAGCGCCAGCTCAAGCTCCGGCGGCAGGTCCCGCACCTCGGACGCGCGACGCCGCGCACTCTCCGCGGCGTTCCGGTCCCCCGCCTGCCGGGCCAGCAGCGACTCCACCGCCGAGAACGCCCGCCGCATGATGGCCGACGACGCCGTGGGGCTGCCCAGCAGGCGGAACGCGCCGTATTCGTCCGCCAGCGCCCGCTTCCCGGTCTGGAGCTCGGCGATCCGGTCAACCACGTCGCCGTACCGGGCCGACAGCGTCGGGTCCGCCGCCAGCGCCGCCAGGAACTCCGCCTCCGATGCCCGCTTCCGCGCCATGATCTCCGGCGTCCGCAGCGCGTCCAGCCGGCCGCTCCACGCCTTCATGGAGTTGGACAGGCTGAACATCACCTGCCGCAGGTTCATGGCCTCGCCCGCTTCGGGGTCAGCGTCGTAGAAGGCCCTCATCTCCGCCAGCCTGTCACCGAAGGCCCGGACGGTGGTAGGCGTCACCAGGTCACGGCTCAGCTCGAGCTGGGCCATGGTCAGCAACCGGTTGGTCGAGCCCGGGTTGCCCACCACGAACACGGTGCTCCCCTCCGACACGCCGTCCAGGCTCCACGCGAGCCAGTGCTCGGGACGGTACGGCCGGCCGTCGTCGTCGTAGACCCGGAGGAACGCGTAGTCCAGGGAGTAGCGCGGGTAGGTGTAGTTGTCCGGGTCGCCACCGAAGAAGCCGACCTCCAGCTCAGGTGCCATGACCAGCCGGACGTCATGGAACCGCCGGAAGACGTAGGCCGAGTATCGGCCGCCGTGGTAGAGCGCCCGCACCTCCACGTGGGCGTCCCCGTGCTGCCGCCGGAGCCGCTCCCGCACGCCCCGGATCGCCTGGTCCCGGGCCGCCGAGCGCGCCTCCGGAGTGGCGGCCGCGTCCACCGCCGCGTGCACCTCGTCGCTCACGTCCTCGATGGCGATCAGCTGGTCCGTGTGGTAGTCCGGCATCCGCCGCTCGGCCTCCCGTGACTCGGCGTAGAAGCCATCGTCCAGGATCGATTCTCCCTCCCGGGACACCGCCGTCAGCCGGCCCCTGATGCAATGATGGTTCGTCGCCACCAGTCCCTGGGCGGACACGAATGACGCGGAGCAGCCGGGCACGCGCAGCACGCTCAGCCGGACCCGCTCGAACCATTCCGGCGAGGCGTCGAAGCCGTAGGTCTCGCCGAAATAGTCGGCGGGTGCGTCCTCGAACGTCCACATCTTCCCGAAGTCGAAGCGACCGGGGACGGTGTCGACCTCCACCGTCTGTGCCCCGAGAGGCCAGACCAGGACCAGCGCCAGGGCCGGGGACAGGAGCCGGCGAAGCGTGCGCGCGTGCATAGCGATGTCTTCCATGTCTTCCGGTGTGAGAATCGATAGCTCGAGCTTCGAACAGAGTTCGAACCCGCGAACTCAGAACTGCGAGCTTCGGTGTACGGGTGATTCGCGGATCGAGCAGGAAGGTTCGCAGCGGGAGGCGTGGACCGCAAGCGGCCCTGGCTTCGCCACCTGCCAGGCCTTATAACCCGTACATGACACTGAGCGCCGTCGACTGGCTGATCGTCGCCGTCTACTTCACCACGGCGCTGGCCATAGGCTTGTGGGCCAGCCGCCGGGCGGGGCGGGATACGGGCCAGTACTTCCTTTCGGGTCGCACCATGCCCTGGTGGCTGCTGGGCATTTCCATGGTGGCGACCACGTTCTCCACGGACACGCCGAACCTGGTGACGGACATCGTGCGTCAGAACGGTGTCGCCGGGAACTGGGTCTGGTGGGCGTTCCTGCTCACCGGGATGCTCACCGTATTCGTTTACGCCAGGCTCTGGCGCCGGGCCGGGGTCATGACGGACCTGGAGTTCTACGAGATCCGTTACGGCGGCAAGCCGGCGGCCTTCCTTCGTGGGTTCCGCGCGCTGTACCTGGGCGTCTTCTTCAACGTCATGATCATGGCCACGGTCACTCTGGCGGCCATCAAGATCGCCGGCGTCCTCCTGGGCGTGCCGCCGCTGTGGACCATCGTGATCGCTGGCGGCGTGACGGTGGTCTTCGCGGCCCTGGGCGGGCTCACTGGCGTGCTGCTCACCGACTTCCTGCTGTTCTTCACCGCGCTGGCCGGCTCCATCGCCGCGGCCGTGGTGGCCGTGGGGCACCCTGACGTGGGTGGGCTGAGCGGTCTCATGGCGGCGCCCGAGGTGGCGGATCGTCTGTCCATCCTCCCCGACTTCACCGACCCGGCGGCCTTCATCCCGCTCTTCATCATCCCACTGGCGGTGCAGTGGTGGAGCGTGTGGTACCCAGGGGCGGAGCCGGGCGGCGGCGGGTACGTGGCCCAACGGATGCTCTCGGCCCGTGACGAGACAGGGGCCGCGGCGGCCACGCTCCTGTTCAACGCCGCCCATTACGCGGTCCGCCCCTGGCCATGGATCCTGGTGGCGCTGGCATCGCTTGTGGTCTTCCCCACGGTGGAGTCGATCCAGGAGGCGTTCCCCGGCATCGCGCCCGGGATCCTGGGCCACGACCTGGCCTACCCCGCCATGCTCACGTTCCTGCCGGCGGGGCTGCTGGGGCTGGTGGTGGCGTCTCTGGCCGCGGCGTACATGTCCACCATGTCCACGCACCTGAACTGGGGCTCGTCGTACGTGGTGCACGACGTGTGGCGCCGGTTCGTCCAGCCCGACGCGTCGGAGCGGCGGCTGGTCCTGCTGGGCCGACTGGTGACGGTGCTCCTCATGGTCCTGGCGGCGGTGGTGGCGCTGTGGCTGACCCACGCACTCCAGGCCTTCCAGATCCTGCTCCAGATCGGCGCCGGGACGGGGCTCCTGTTCATCCTCCGCTGGTTCTGGTGGCGGATCAACGCGTACAGCGAGCTGACGGCCATGATCGTCTCGTTCCTGGTCGCCTTCTGGCTCGAGCTGATCCAGCCAAGGCTGTTCCCGGGCCTGGCCCTGGTGCCGTCGACACGGCTCGTCGTAGGCGTGGCCATCACCACCGCCGCCTGGGTCTCGGTCACCTTCCTGACCCGGCCGGTGGACGACGCCACGCTGCGTCGCTTCTACCGCATCGCCCGCCCCGGCGGGCCCGGCTGGGAGCCCGTCGCCCGGCGGGCCGCCGCCGCCGGCGACCCCGTCCCGGAGCCCGCCGGCGACTGGACAGTGCCCCAGGGGATCCTGGCCATGACCGCAGGGGTGCTGGCCGTGTACGCTGCCCTCTTCGCAACCGGCTACTGGATCTACGGTCAGTGGGCGCTGGCCGCCGGGCTGACGGCCGTGGCCGTGGCCGCAGCCGTGGCCCTGGCCAGGATCTGGGGTACGGTGGCGGGCGGGCAGCCCCGGTCCGAAGCCGGTCCCCACAGGGACCCCGGCTGAGGCGATGATCACCCGGGCGGTGGTCCTGGCGGCGGGGCGGGGCAGCCGGCTCCAGCGGGACGACCCGTCCGTCCGCCTGACCGCCGCCCAGGAGCGCGCCGCCCTGGCCGGGCTGAAGGCGCTGGTCCCGATCCACGGCCGGCCGTACCTGGCCTACGCCCTCCACGAGCTGGCGGAGGCGGGCTTCCGCGAGGTGTGCATAGTAGTGCGGCCCGGCGACGACCCCGTCGCTCGCGCCGTCAGCCGGCTGCGCCCCCGCCGGCTCCGCCTGTCGTTCGCCGCCCAGCCCCGGCCGCTGGGCACCGCCGCCGCCGTGCTGGCTGCCGAGGCCTTCGGCGAGGACGACCAGTTCATTGTCATCAATGGGGACAACCTCTACCCGGCCAGTGCCCTGGCCGCTTTGCGGGAGCTGGACGGCCCGGGCCTCATCGGCTTTGTCGCAGCCGCCCTGGTCGCCCGATCGAACGTACCGGCCGAACGGTTGGCATCCTTCGGGCTGGTCCGGGAACGGGACGGCTGGCTGCAGCGGGTGGTGGAGAAGCCCGGCCCCGGCGCCGACACGTCGGGAGAGGCGGCGCTCATCAGCATGACCTGCTGGCGCTTCGACCCTTCCATCTTCCATGTCTGCCGCCAGGTCCAGCCGTCGCCCCGGGGTGAGGTGGAGCTGCCGGACGCCGTGGCCCTGGCAGTGGAGGCCGGCGCGGGGTTCAGGGTGGTGCCCATGGCCGAAGGGGTGCTGGACCTGTCGGAGCGTGGCGACATCCCCGCCCTCGAAGATCTCCTGGCCGGGCGGGAGCCGGCGCTGTGACGGAGCAGCGCATCTTCCGCCTGCTGGACCGCCTGGGCCCCGGGCCGGGTCGGGCAGGGTTCCAGGTCCCGGGCCGCGTCGAGGTGCTGGGCAAGCACACCGATTACGCCGGCGGCCGCAGCCTGCTCTGCGCCACGGCCCGCGGGTTCGCCGTCGCCGTGGGCCGCCGGGACGACGACCGGATCCACGTCATCGACTCCTGCTCGAACCAGCTCCTGGACCTGTCCGCCGGCAGCGCCTCCGGCCACCGACCTCGCTGGGCGCTGTACCCGGAAACGGTGCTCCGGCGGGCCCGGAGCGATTTCTCCGCCAGCGTCCCCGGGTGCAGCATCCTGCTCCGGAGCGACCTCCCGTCCGCCGCAGGGCTCAGCAGCTCCAGCGCCCTCATGATCGGGATCTTCCTGGCCCTGGACGCCGTGGCACGGTTCAGCCGCACCGCGGCATTCCAGGCCGCCATCCGGTCCAGGACCGACCTGGCGGCGTACCTGGCCAGCGTGGAGCGCGGCTCGCCTTTCCCCGGCCTGGGCAAACTGGACCACGACCAGGAATCCGGCGTCGGTACCCGGGGCGGCGGCCAGGACCACACGGCCATCCTCTGTGCCGAGGCGGGGCGGCTGGTCCGCTACGCCTTCGAGCCTCCTCGCCGCGAAGCCACGCTGAGCGTGCCCACCGGCTGGACCTTCGCCATCGGCGCCAGTGGTGTCCGGGCGTCGAAGGCGGGAGGCGCCAGAGACCGCTACAACCGCCTGAGCGACCTGGCCCGCCAGGCCGCCGAACGCTGGCGTAGCGCCACCGGCCGCCAGGAGCCCCACCTGGGCGCCATCGCCACTGCCGGGCCTGGCGCCATGACCCAGCTCCAGGACATACTGGCAGGGGAGAGCGACCCGGGACGGCACGACGCGCTCCAGGCCCGCGTCAGCCACTTCGTGGCCGAAAGCGAGGAGATCGTGCCCGACGCCCACGCGGCCCTGACGGCGGGGGACATGCCCGCCTTCGGTGAGCTGGTGGACCGGTCCCAGGCGCTGGCCGAGCAGCTGCTGGGAAACCAGGTGCCACAGACGGCCTGGCTCGCCGGCCGGGCCAGGCGACTGGGCGCCGCCGCCGCCTCCGCTTTCGGCGCCGGGTTCGGAGGCTCCGTCTGGGCCCTGGTGCCCGACGAGAGCTCGTCCGACTTCCTCCGCCGGTGGCGCGACGCCTACCACGCCGCCCACGGCCGGAAACGCCGCACGGCCTGGTTCACCACGGACGCCGCAGCGCCGGCTCGTCAAGTGGTCTGACGACCCATGGCCAGATGTACATACTGCTGACCGAAAGATTATACACCGTGACCGAGGTGCTACATGCGTGATCGCCGAGACTTCCTGCGCACCACCGCCACCGCCGGGCTGGGCCTGGCCCTGGGCGCTCGATCCCTGGACGGCAGGCCGGGTCCCGGCGCGCCCGACGCCTCCGCGGCCACGCTCGGGCCCGGGCCCCTACAGGAGCCGCTGTTCGCCGCGCCGCCCATCGAGACGGTGCGCATGGGGTTCGTCGGCCTGGGTCACCAGGGCGTGCCACACCTGGAGAACTTCCTCAGGATCCCGGGCGTCGAGATCGCGGCCCTCTGCGACATCGTGTCCGGCAAGGTTGAGGCAATGCAGCGCCGCGTTGTGGACGACGGCCGACCCCGGCCCGCCGGCTACGACCGGGGGCACGAGGACTTCCGGCGCATGTGCGACGAGCTGGAGCTGGACCTGGTCTTCACCTCCACGCCCTGGCGCTGGCACGCGCCCATCTGCATCGCCGCCATGGAGACCGGTAAGCACGCGGCCACGGAGATACCCATGGGCGTCACTCTGGACGAGCTGTGGGCCATGGTGGAGACGGCGGAGCGGACCCGCCGCCACTGCGTCATGATGGAGAACTGCTGCTACGACCGGACCGAGATGATGATCCTGAACATGGTCCGGCAGGGCGTCCTGGGCGAGCTCGTCCACGCCGAGTGCGGATACCTCCACGACCTCCGCCGGCTCAAGCTCACCGACTTCTACGAGGAGCGCTGGCGCGTGGCCCACTCCATCACACGCAACGGGGACCTGTATCCAACCCACGGCCTCGGCCCCGTGGCCCAGTGGATGAACATCAACCGGGGCAACCAGTTCGACCACATGGTGAGCGTGGCGTCCAAGGGCCGGGGGCTGAACCTCTGGGCCGCCGAGCACATAGGGCCGGACAGCCCGGAGGCACGGCAGCACTACGCCCTCGGCGACGTGGTCACCACCATGATCCGGACCAGGAACGATGAGACCATCCAGGTGGTCCACGACACCAACCTGCCCAGACCCTACTCCCGCAAGGTCCTGCTACAGGGGACCAGGGGCGTGGTCCGGAAGTACCCGGAGCAGAAGATCCATGTCGAGGGGATCAGTCCACCCCACCGTTGGGAGGACCTGCTGGACTGGCGCGACCGCTACGAGCACCCAGTCTGGAAGGCCCTGGAGGAGCTGTCCCGGGGCGCCGGCCACGGCGGCATGGACTACATCGAGGACTATCGCCTGATCCAGTGCCTGCGGGAAGGCGCGCCCATGGACATGGACGTCTACGACGGCGCCGCCTGGTCCGCCGTGGCCGAGCTGAGCGAGATGTCCATCGCCCAGCGTCGAGTCGTGGACTTCCCCGACTTCACCCGCGGCGCCTGGCGCCACCGGCCACCGCTGGGGATCGTGGAGGTGGGCGACGTGTCCGCCGCCACCGGCTGAGGAGCGGCCCGCCAGTAGTAGTCCCGCACGATGGTTCTGACGAGCACCGAGAGCGTCGAAGCGCCGCGCTGGCAAGGCGCGAAGCCGAGGAATAGCAG
>SLCC01000100.1 GCA_007126035.1 Gemmatimonadota bacterium | reverse complement strand
CGCCTCCCCTCCGGCCACCACATCCAGGGGGTGGTTGAGTCAGGTGCATACCAACAGTTCCTGCGAACAGAGACCGACAGGATCCCGCGGGGCCCCACACCGTGCCTGGTTTCGGAGGACGGCAAGGTTGGGGGGCGGTCGGAGCTCGGAGCTCCGAACTCGACCGCCCCTCCACCTCTAGAACAGCCCGTGGATCGTCCCGTCCTCGTCCACACGCATCCGCTCTGCGGCGGGCGTGGCGCCCAGGCCGGGCATGGTCATGATGTCACCGGTCTTGGCGACGACGAACCCGGCGCCGGCGGACGGCGTGACCTGCCGGACCGTGATGCGGAAGCCCTTGGGGCGACCGAGCTTGGCCGGGTCGTCGGAGAACGAGTACTGGGTCTTGGCCATGCAGACGGGCACGTCCCGGAGCCCGATGGACTCGAGCTGGGCGATGTCCTTCTGGGCCGAGCCCTGGAAGTCCACGCCGTCGGCGCCGTAGATCTCCCGGGAGACGATCTCGATCTTCTCCGCCAGGCCCATGTCCGACGGGTAGAGGGGCTTGAAGTCAGCCTTCCCCTCGTCGGCCACCTGGACCACGGCGTCGGCCAGCTCCAGCACTCCCTGGCCGCCGGCGCCCCACGGGTCCGCCTCGACGGCGGGCACGCCCCAGGAAGCCGCCGCCTCCAGGACGGTCCGGACCTCCGCGTCCGTGTCGGCGGAGAACCGGTTCAGGGCCACCACGGGCGGGACGCCGTGCTTGGCCACGTTCTCCACGTGGCCCTGGATGTTCTCGAGACCGCGCTTGAGCGCCTCCACGTTCTCCTTCTCCAGCTCGTTCTTCGGCACGCCGCCGTGCATCTTGAGGGCGCGTACGGTGCCCACCACCACCGCCACTGCCGGCTTGAGGTCGCCGGTCCGGCACTTGATGTTGAAGAACTTCTCCGCGCCCAGGTCCGCGCCGAAGCCGGCCTCGGTCACCACGTAGTCGCCCAGCTGGAGCGCGGCGCGGGTGGCCACCAGGGAGTTGCAGCCGTGGGCGATGTTGCCGAAGGGGCCGGCATGCACCAGGGTGGGCGTGCCGCCCAGGGTCTGGACCAGGTTCGGGGCCATGGCGTCCTTCATGAGGAGCGTCATGGCGCCCTGGGCCTTCAGGTCCCGGGCCCGGACCGGCTGGCGGTCACGGCTGAAGCCGATGATGATGTCGCCGAACCGCTGCTCCAGGTCCTCGAGCCCCGAGGCCAGGGCGAAGATGGCCATGATCTCCGACGCGGCAGTGATGACGAAGCCGTCCTCGCGGGGCACACCGCCGTTGATCCCGCCCAGGCCGACCACGATCTGGCGCAGCGCCCGATCGTTCATGTCCACCGTCCGCGGCCAGGTGATGCGACGGGGATCGATGTTCAGTGAGTTCGGCCGGAACATGTGGTTGTCCAGCATGGCCGACAGCAGCGAGTGGGCCGACGAGACGGCGTGGAAGTCGCCGTTGAAGTGCAGGTTGATGTCCGCCATGGGCACCACCTGGGAGTAGCCGCCGCCCGCGGCGCCGCCCTTGATCCCGAAGACGGGGCCCAGGCTCGGCTCCCGCAGCGCCAGGACCGGCCGCCGCTCCCGCAGCGTCAGGGCGTCCGCCAGCCCCACCGCCACCGTGGACTTGCCCTCGCCGGCAGGCGTCGGGTTGATGCCCGCCACCAGGATCAGCTTGGCCCTGGGCGATGCATCGGCCCGGGACAGCTCCAGCGGCACCTTGGCCTTGTAGTGACCGTACCGGATGATATCGTCCTGGCCGAGGCCTATCTTCTCGGCGATCTCGGTGATCGGGCGGAGCTCTGCGGCCTGTGCGATCTCTATGTCTGTCTTCATAGGTCCGTCCCCTGAGTGATCCGGATGTCGATTCCGCGGCTGCGTTGCCGGGGGCGGGAAGCGTGGGATGGGCCCGGACGGGTGTCAAGTCCGGGAATACCCGATCGACGGGTAGGGCAGGGGAAGACGTGGCTGGAGGTACTGGCGGCCGGTCGTGCTCGACGGGCCCGTCAGCTCAGCTCGCCAGGGCTGTCGCTTCCCGCCTCACCGGGGCCATGGAGACGTTGGTGACGATACCCTCCACGGTGGTCAGGACCGGCGTGGCCAGCAGGGAGATGGGTGGCTCGACGATCAGGCGGCGGGCGACGCGGCCCACCACCACCCGGCCGTTGCAGATGTAGCCGTCGCTGCCCACTGCCAGGAGGTCGGCGTGCAACTCCTCGGCCAGGTCAAGCAGCTCCACCGCCGCATCGCCCACTCGCCTGTGGGTGCGCACCTCACCGGCACCCATCTCCTGGAGCTGGGCCGTCAGCTTGGTGAAGCCGGTCTGGACGGCGCCCTCGTAGCAGCCGCGCCAGTCCCACACGGAGGCGGCGGGGAAGTCCAGCGACGGCTGGACGTGGGCCAGGTGCAGTGTCCCGTTGGGTCCCACCAGGTGCAGCGCCTCCTCGGCGGCACGGAGGGAGGATGGCCGGAAGTCGATCCCGACGACGGCGGTCCTGGGTAGCTTCGGGTCGCGGGCCACGTACACCGGCATCTCCGCCAGATGGAGCAGCTCCACGGAGGCGGTGTGGGTCTCCGGCCGACGGGGGTCGAGACCAAGGACCACCATCCGGGTCCCGCGGGCTACGGCGGCCTGACAGATGGCGGGGGCGGGTCGACCGAGACGGACGTGCACCGGCCAGTCCACCGGGCCCACCACCTCGTTGAGGTGCTCCCTGACCCGTTCGGCCACGCCACGGGCGTGGGCCTGCTCGAGCTCGTCCCGGTGAGGAAGCGGCATCGGCAGCTCGCTCAGCGGCTCGACCACCGAGACGATCTCTATGCCTACGTCTTCTGCCTCCGCATAGGCCACCGCGAACCGCAGAGCGTTCGCTGCGGCCCGGCCACCGTCAGTGGCGACCAGTAACAGGTCCGACACTCCACCTCCTCACTCCAGGCTCAGATGCCTGTGGTCCTCGAAGGATAAGGATCAGGCCACCGTACCTCTGTAGGAAGAAGGCCCAATTGACGGTGAGGTTTTGGAGGAAAATCAGGCGGGGAAACGCCCGGTCGGCGTTGGCCGCACAAGATTCTTGCCGATCGGGCCGCCGCCCTCCACCTTTCCCGGCCGGCACAGGCAAGGCAGATACCCAGGGGCCAGAGCATGAATCACAGCGATCCAACCATGAGCGACAGGGAGCGTCTGCGGGAGCTCCTCGTGAGCCGCTCCGTGCGGCGGGGCGACTTTGTCCTGGCCAGCGGCGCCCGCTCGACCCACTACGTCGACGCACGCACCACCACCATGTCGGGCGCCGGCCAGGTCCTGATCGGCCGACTCGGCCTGGCTTCCCTGGACGCCGCGGGTTGGGAGCCTGCATCCCTGGGCGGGCTGACGCTGGGCGCCGACCCGGTGGCCTACGCCATCGCCCACGCCGCGGGCCTGGTGGGCCGGGAGCTGGACGCCTTCACCATCCGCAAGGAGGCCAAGTCCCACGGGACCGGAAGACTGATCGAAGGCGGCTTCCGCTCGGATACCGACGTGGTAGTGGTGGAGGACGTGGTCACCAGCGGAGAGAGCGCGCTCCGCGCCATCGAAGCGCTGGAGGAGAGTCGGGCCCGGATCCTGGGCGTCCTGGCAGTGGTGGACCGGGATGCGGGGGGCAGGGAGCGCCTGGAGAAGGCCGGCTATCCGCTGGTGGCGCTCTTCACCACCGCCGAGCTGCTTCAGGGCTGAGGCGGCGCCGAGAGCGGGTACAGCTCCGTCAGCACGGGCCCCAGACGCAACACCTCGGAACGGGCGATCAGGGCGTCCTGCGACCACGGCTCCAGGGCCTCCATGGCCCCCGATTTCACCCCGCGATCCGACTGGCCAGGGGCGAAGCCCAGATCGACCGCCCAGCCCGACACCCGGTCCAGCCACGGCCGCTCCACCGCGGCCCGCCTGGCCGGGCCGGGTTCCAGGCCCTGGCGCCGCGCATGGTCCAGCAACACGGCGTTCCGGGCGGCAGCCTCCACGGCCTGGACCGCGTGCTCCACCGGACCGGAACGTAGCGCTTCCAGGTCCTCCGGAGGGAGCGTCCGCACATGCTGGTCGAAGGCCTCAGCCGTGAAGGGGTCGAGGTCCCGTTCGGGCCAGCTGACCAATGGCTGCCCTGGCTCGTCTCCCGACTGCCAGCGACGTATGGCCGCCGTATCGATACGGGCTCCACGAGTCCGCTCTTCGATCCAGCGGGCTGACCGGGCCAGGGCCTCCGATAGCCCCACTACCTCCCGGAGGACACCGGCACGCACCTCCTCGAACGGGACCGTGTCCCGGGCCTCGAGACGCAGCACGTGATAGCCGTACTCCGTCTCCACGACCGGGCTCAGCTCCCCCACTTCCAGCGACGACGCCGCCCGCCAGAACTCCGGCACCCAGCTGCCTTCCCGACCCGGGCGCAGGAGACCGCCCCGCTCCGCGGCGCCGACCTCGTCCGAGTACTCGGCCACCAGGGCCGTGAAATCCTCGCCCGCCATGGCCCGCTCATGGGCCTCCGCGGCCCTCTCCCTGGCCGAGTCCCGCTGAGCTCGGGGCCGCCAGCGCTCCGCGATCACCACCAGGTGACGGACCGTGAGCTCGTATCGAGGATCCCGGAGATAAGCGGCGCGAAGAGCCTCGTCGTCCATCCCCAGCTCGTTGGCGCCCAGCTCCAGGGCCCCTCGCTGGAGGAGGAGCGACCGCATGTCCCGCTCGACGTACGGAGCGACCACGTCCGCCAACCTGTCGTCAGCCACCGCCAGACCGAAGGCCGTGAGTACGGCCAGCCGATCCCTCTGGTCCTGGCTCAGGGGAGCGATCTCCTCCGTAGCATACCCGATCCGGCCCACCTCCAGAGCAGGCGGCTCGCCGCACCCGGACAGCGTGGCCATGCACGCCGACAACCCAATCGCACCGGCGATCCGCCTGACAGCCTGAGCTGGGACGCGGAGCGTGCGCTCCATGCCCTATTCCAGGAGGCGGAGTGGCATGATCAGACAGAGGTAGTCGCCGGTGTCATCCGTGGTGGGCTCCACCGTGGCGGCCCGCTCGGGGGCCTTTAAGGACAGCCGCACTTCGCCGCTGGGCATGAACCGGAGCACCTCGAGGAGGTAGTTGGCGTTGAACCCGATGTCCAGCGGCTCGCCATCGTACTCCAGCTCGAGCTCCTCGTGCGCTTCGCCCAGGTCCGGCGTCTCCACCGAGAGACGCAGCATCCGGCCGGCGAACGCCAGCTTGACCCGGTGCGTCTGCTCACTGGCCACCACCGCCATCCGGCGCAGCGCCCGCACCAACACTTCCTTCTCGCAGATAGCGATACGGTCGTTGTCACGGGGGATGACCTGCTCGTAGTTGGGGTACGGCCCCTCGATCAGCCGGGTGTAGACCTGCACGCCGCCCTGCCGGAACCCGAGATGGTTCTCGCTCCGGGCGATCTCGATCTCTTCCTGGTCGCTGAACAGGCGTTGGACCTGGGCCAGGGCCTTGGGCGGCACTATCAGGTCGGTGTTCGGCGCTTCCCCCGCCTCCGCTGGCACCGTGAGCTTGGCGAGACGATGGCCGTTCGTGGCCACCATCCGCATCTCCCTGTCGGCCAGCTGCCAGAGCACACCGTTCAGGATCGGTCGGCTCTCCTCCGTGGACACGGCGAACGAGGTGCGCTCGATCATCGTGGACATCAACGAGCCGTCGATCCGCCAGCTGGCGGAGAAATCCACCTGGGGGAACGTTGGGAACTCGTCCCGGGGCATGCCGTTGAGCCGGAAGGTGGCCTTGCCGCAGACCAGCTCGAACCGCTCGCCCGCCGTCGTGACACGGGCAGGCTGCTCGGGCAGCTCCCTGGCCAGCTCCTGCATCTTCTTGGCAGGGACCGTCAGGGCACCAGCCTCCTCCACCTCCGCCGGGACCCGGAGCGTCACCGCGATGTCCAGGTCCGTGCCGCTCAACCGGACGCCGTCGGAGTCCGCCTCGATCAGGATGTTGGAGAGCACCGGCAAGGTGGTGCGCGTCGGGATGCTCGCGCCCACTGCTGCCAGGCCTTGTTGAAGGTTCTCCCGCGTGATCGTGAATTTCATGCGCGCCTCAGGTTCGATCCTGGTCCGGGTTCGGCGGGTTTCCACACAGCATCTGTACGATGACTCCCTTATTTATCTCATCCGTCGTAACAGTAGAGAGTGTGGAACCGTGGAGAACGACGTCGCTCGACCCCAATTGTGTTTGTGCGCCAACGTTGCGTTACCGGCGGCCTCCCTGTGGGAGCCGCTGTGGATACCGGTGCCCGACTTCCACACCGCCCACATCCCGAAACCCAATGTGGAAAACCCGGAGGCTTCCCACAATCCTTCCCCCGATGATATCAACCGGGGTCCCGCTCAGCCGCCGAACTCGGAGCGCAACGCGCCGAGCCGGTCCCGCAGGGCACCGTCCGTCTCCAGCTCCTGCTCGACCTTGTTGATGGAGTGGATCACCGTGGAATGGTCCCGGCCGCCGAAGTGGTGACCGATCTGCGTCAGAGGCAGGTCCAGCAGCTCCCGCATCAGGTACATGGCCACCTGCCGCGGAACCGTGACCTCCCTGGTCCGCCGGCGGGACAGCAAAGCCTCCACCGGAACGCCGAAGCTCTCCGCCACCCGCTTGCGAATGGCCTCCGGCGTCCGCTCCCCCTCGGGCGCCAGGACACCGCCCAGGGCCTCCCGGGCCAGCTCCGTCGTGATGTCACGCTGCGTCAGGGACGAGAAGGCAAGGAGCTTGATCACCGCACCCTCGAGCTCCCGCACGTTGGACCGACAGTTCCGGGCAATGTACTCCAGGACCTCGTCGGCGATGGCGATCTCACCCTCCTCGGCCTTCTTCCGCAGGATCGCCACTCGCGTCTCCAGATCCGGGCTCCGGATGTCCGCCACCAGACCCCACTCGAAACGCGAGACCAGCCGCTCCTCCAGCCCCGGGATCTCCTTCGGCGGACGGTCGCTGGTCAGGACGATCTGCCGCTGCGCACCATGAAGGGCGTTGAACGTATGGAAGAACTCCTCCTGCGTCCGCTCCTTCTCGCCCAGGAAATGGACGTCGTCGATGAGGAGCAGGTCGATCTCGCGGTAACGACGGCGGAAATCCGACATGCGCCCCTCCTGGATCGACGCGATCAGGTCGTTGGTGAACCACTCGCTCGATACGTACGCAATCCGACGGGACGGGTCCCGGCTCCTCAGGAGATGACCGATGGCATGCATCAGGTGCGTCTTGCCCAGACCCACGCCACCATACAGGAACAGCGGGTTGTAGACCCGCGCGGGCGCCTCCGCCACCGCCCGCGCCGCGGCCGTCGCCAACTGGTTGTTCGAGCCCACGACGAACCGCTCGAACGTGTAGCGGTCGTTGAGCGCCCCGCCAGGTGCCGCCACCGGCGCCACAGCTCGCGCGTCAGCCGACGCCTGCGACGGGCCAGGCGCCGGCAGGGGAGCCACCACGGGCGAGCGACCCTCCCGCGAGTCGATGTGATGCTGGAAGGAAATGGTCAGCCGCCGACCCAGGACCTGCTCCGAGACCTCGGCCAGTAGCCTGCCGTACTTGTCCTCGATCCACTCCGCCGCGAACTCGCTGCCAGCACCCACTGCCAGCAGGTCCTGTGACAGGGCTAGTGGCCTGGTCTCCGCCAGCCAGATCCGGTAGGTCGGCTCCGGCAGCTTCGCCCGGACGCCCTCCAGGATCAGCGTCCAGGCTTCGTCGGCGGTCAACTCCATCAGTCTCGCGGGAAACAGGCAGGATTCGAAATGGCGAACGGGCAAGCTAACCCGGCCCCGACGGATGCGTCAACGTCCCGAAAACACACCCGCCACACGCGGCCCGGGCAGCGGTTCCACGGCTCGCAAGGCCCACCATAGACGTCAACACCGGGGTCCCGCTGTCGGGATGCTGGGCTCGCCCCCGGCGCAGGAGAGTACCCGGATCGGCCGAAGCCGCCGGAGTCGCCGGCCAGGGCGTCTCCGGCCGCAGGAAGAAATGAGGGGACTCCTCCTGGGATGCGGTTGACCGGAGCCGTGGCCGCTTCTATAATGAACGTCTTTGTGATTCACGACATGAACAGGTGCGTCCATGGGCAAGCCCACCTACAATCCGAGGAACCGGAAGCGGCAGAACAAGCACGGCTTCCTCAAGCGCATGCGGACCAGGGCTGGTCGCCAGGCACTGAACCGTCGGCGGAGCCGGGGGCGTAAGCGTCTCACGGTCCGCATCGGCAAGAAGTAGATCGGAGACTTCATGACCGGCGCGCGCGCACCGCGCGGACGTCGGTTGCCCCGGGAGCGGAGGATCACCCGGGGGACGGAGATCCGGGACATCTTCAGGCGGGGGAAACGGAGTAGAACGGCGCATCTCGACGTTCTGGACACCGAGTCCCCCGCCTCCTTTTCGAGGGTAGGTGTGGTGGTGCCCCGCCACGGGAGGAGTGCCGTGGCGCGGAACCTGGTGAAGCGACGGCTGCGGGAGGCGTTGCGGCGGGAGGTGGTGCCCAGGCTGGACGGTTCGGGCACCCCTCGAGATGTGCTGGTGCGGGCCCGCAGGGAGGCGTACGAGGCCACGTACGTGGAGCTGGTCCAGCAGCTGGAGGAGTGGTTGAGGCAGAGATGGCCAGGCTCTTTCTCATGATGATCAGGCTGTACCGGAGGGCGATTTCGCCTCTTACGCCCCCCTCGTGCAGGTTCATGCCGACCTGTTCGGCGTACGCGGAGGAGGCGATCCGACGCCACGGCACCCGGCGGGGCGGTTGGCTGGCCTTGCGACGACTGCTACGGTGCCATCCCTTCGGCGGTAGCGGGTTCGACCCCGTACCCAACGACGGGGTAAACCACGATAATGAATAGAAGAAACGTCTACTCCATGGATGGGTGATGGAAGGGCTCAGGTTCGTGCTGGCGATCGCCCTGTCGATCGTCGTCGTCATACTGGTTCAGGTGTTGTTTCCGCCGGCGCCCACGCCGGACGAACCCGTGCCGGATACCGTCGCGGTCGATACCCTCCCACCCGTGCCGGACCCGCCCACTCCACTGGAGCAGCTCCCGGAGCCGCCGCCGGAGCCGGTGCTGGAGCCGGTGTGGGACGACACCGTCTGGGTGGAGACCGAGGTGGCACGGTACGGCATCGCCACCATCGGCGGCGCCATGGTCTCGGTGGAGCTCCTGGGGTTCGAGTCGTTCACCATGCCAGGCCCGGTGCAGCTCGTGGAGGTGGGCGAGAGCCTGGTGGAGTACGGTGTACGGGTGAGGGACGCCGCCCTGGATTTCGCGCAGGTGGAGTTCCAGCCGTCACTCCCCGCCGGAGAGGTGACGCGGATCACCGAGCCGGGGCTTCTCCGGCTCGAGGGCACCCTCAACGGCCTGCCCGTGCGCCTCGACTACGCCTTCGTCCCCGATGACTACCTGGTCCACCTGAACGGACAGATCCAGGGGCTGGGCGCCGATGCCACCCTGCTGGTGGGAATGGGACCTCGCCTGGCCGTCAACGAGGAGGACGCCCGGGAAGACCTGCGCCTCCTCTCGTACGTGGTCTATTCCCGCCGCTTAGGTATAGAGAGCGTCAGGATCACCAACCTAGACCGGGACCGCATCGAAGAAGGGCCCCTGGCCTGGGCGGCCCTCCGTAACAAGTACTTCGTCGTCGCTCTCATGCACCCCGTGGAGGCTCAGCGGGCGTTCGGTGGGCTGATCGCCCGGGGCGGCCCCGCCGGCGCCGAGTCCATCCAGGTCACGCTCCCGCTGGAGCCGGAGGGCGACTTCCGTCTACGGTATTTCTTCGGGCCGCAGGAGCACCGACGTCTGGCCGCGCTGGGCGAGCGGATGGAGGAGGTCAACCCCTACGGGTGGCGGATCTTCCGGCCGATCATCCGGCCGCTGGCCGAGCTGGTCACCTGGCTGCTGGTGGGCGGCAGGGAGGTGCTGGGGCTGGGCTACGGGTGGGTGCTGATCCTGTTCGGGTTCGCGCTGCGGGGTCTGCTGTGGCCGCTGAACGCCAAGGCCATGCGGTCCCAGCTCAAGAATATGGAGTTCCAGCCCAGGATGAAGGAGCTCCAGACCAAGTACAAGGACAAGCCGGAACTCCTCCAAAAGGAGATGATGCGGCTCTACAAGGAGGAGGGATTCAACCCCCTGGGCGGCTGCGTCCCCATGCTCATCCCGTGGCCGATCCTGATCACCTTGTTCTTCGTGTTCCAGAACACGATCGAGTTCCGGGGCGTGGAGTTCCTGTGGCTTCCGGACCTGTCCCGGCCCGACCCGTACTACATACTGCCGTTCCTCATGGGAGCATCCCTCTGGGGGATCCAGTACATGAACATGCGGGCCGCGCCCCAGGACAACCCGCAGATGAAGATGATGCTCTGGTTCCTGCCGATCCTGATGATCGTCATCTTCGTCAACTTCGCCTCGGGGCTGGTCCTGTACTACGCCGCGTCCAACGTGGCGTCGTTCCCCCAGCAGCTGCTCATCATCCGGGAGCGAAAGCGGGTGCGCACGCGGATGGATGCCAAGAAAGTGAAGGAAGAGAAGGAGGAGGCAGAAGCGGAAGCGGCCGGGGCCGCCGCGGGGGGTGGCGGTGGCGGAGGCGGCGGCGGCGGCGGCAAGCGACGGCGTAAGAAGGGCCGGAGCCGGAGCTGAGGCGAGGAGGCGAGGAGGCCCGGGATCGAAGGCCGGTCCCTCACCTGCCGATGACGAACCGATCGGGGAGAGAGTCGTCGGCAGGCTCTTCAGACCGGACCTCCTCGACACGGGACCCGGGCGGCCCCTCCCTGAGCAGGTCCTCGAGCTTGCCCAGGGAGTCGGCGGGGCCCGCCGCGTCCACCCCCACGGTTCCGTCCGGGGCGTTCCAGACCCTGCCCCGCAGGCCCAGCCCGTTGGCGATATCCTGTGTCCACCAACGGAATCCCACACCCTGAACCCGGCCCTCGATCCGGTACGCACGCCTCTCCTTCATCATGACTTCTCTCCCGACCCGCTGGCCGAGGCGCCGCCCCCGAGACCTGCGCCAGAGACCGGCGCCGCGGCTCCGGTCGCTGGCGATGTGTTGAACCCTCGCACCCTGTTGATGAATCCCGCCAGCTCCAGCGGGCGGAACATGGCCAGCTCGCCGATCCCGTGGGGGTGCACCGACACCAGGCCGTCACGCTCGATCCGGGACACCACCTGCTGCACCGCGTCGGCCAGCGTGCTGGCGCCGCCCAGCTCGGCCCGATGAGCACCGGCCACGGCAAAGGCTACGGCACGGGCCTGTGCGGTCTCCACCAGCTGCTCCAGGGCCCCCAGCTCCACGCGGTGCGCGCCGTACTGCACCCTGTCCCTGGACAGCACGCGGATGGAGACACCCCGCTGCCGATGGCCTGGATCCAAACTCGAAGGATCCGGGTGCCGACTCCCGAGCGGGCGCCAGGCACCGGCCGCGGGGCTGCGGACGCTCGGCAGCTCCCGGGCCACCCGCCTGGCATCCGCGGTCACATCCCTGGCCCGGTACTCCCGCATCGCTATCACCTGGTCGGCTACATCGAAGTAGTCGCCCGAGCCTCCCACCACCACTATCGTCGACACACCTTCCTCCGCATGAAGCATGCGGACCCGGTCGACGAACGGCGTGATGGGCTCGTCAGCGGATGAGACCAGTCGCTGCATCCTGCCGTCACGGATCATGAAATTCGTAGCGGACGTGTCCTCGTCCAACAGCAGGAGCAGCGCGCCCGCCTCCAGCGCCTCCACTATGGCCGCAGCCTGGGACGTGGAGCCGCTGGCGTTGTCCGTCTCGAAGCGGGTGGTGTCGGAGCCGTCAGGGAGCCCGGCGATGAAATTCGAGATATCGACGCCCGGCACCCGACGGCCATCCTCCGCCCGGACCTTGGCCGCGCCAGCCACCGTCACCACCCGCTCACGACCGTCGCCCGGGACATGGTCGTAGACCCCCCGCTCCACCGCTCGCAGCAGCGTGGACTTGCCATGATATCCGCCGCCCACGATCAGGGTGACGCCCCGGGGAATGCCCATTCCCGGAACCGGCCCCGAATTCGGCGCTGTCAGCGTGCACTGGAGGGTAGCCGGCGCCAGAAACAGCACCACACCAGGACCCGCCATGGGCCTGTCGTCCACCCCCGTACGACGGGGTAGAATGGCGCCGTTCGCTACGAAAGCCACCAGGCCCCGCTCGATGAGCTGGGACCTGAGCGCCACCGCGTCCTCCACCGTCTCCACATGGGTGCGCAGGGCGCCGGGATCGGATGCGCTGTAGAAGAGCGCTGAACGAACCGCTTCGAGACTCGACGACACCAACTGGGCAGCGGCGCGACCCAGGATCCGGCGGCCCCTGGCCGGCAGCCCGATGCGGAACCGGGCCCGGACCGCACCATCCCCGTCGACCTCCAGGCTGGACCGGTCAAGGACCGCCTGGCCGGGGCGGAGGACCTGGATCTCGCCGGAGCGGCCGGATCCCCCGGGCCGCCCGGCCCGGCACGCGGCCCGGAACAGCTCGCGGTTGAGGTAATCCGCGGTGGCGCGACGCCGGTCACGGGACCGCCACGCCCAATCCGGGAACCCGGCGTCTGCCGGGCGCAGCTCCACGCTCACGCGGCTGGGATCGGCGAAGGGGTCCCCCTGGGCATGGTCCAGGGAGAAGCGGAGCGGCCCGTCCCGGTACGGCCCCTCGAGCTCCTTGTATGCCTTGTAGCCCCGTCCGTCCAGCGCTCGCAGTCGCGCCAGCAACTCCCCGATATCCTTCATCGTCTGGTCGATCTCCAGTCCTGTTTCACGTGAAACAGGTGCTCCATGTCATGAGGCCCAACAGCGGGACCGGACCTCGCAACCGCCATACCACGCGGGGTTGGCCCGGCGAGGACGGGGTGGCGCAGGAAGGAGGCCCGTGGCGGTGATCACGGGCCTGGCGAGCATGCAAACGCCCCTGGTCGCCGCGAGACGTGCGGTGGTGGCTGGCCGGAAGCGGGGGGCAGCGGCTGAGCCAGCCCGGTCCGGCGCCCCGGCATACGCCACGGCATAGCGATGGGCGCGATCGCGCGGGTGCGTGGCCGGTGGCGCCCTGGCGAGGCGCCGGGAGTCGCGCGCTCCCCGCGGTGATCTGTATCGCCATGGTGTTCGGCCTTGCCGGCAGCCGGCCACTGTTCCACGTGAAACAGTACGAGTGCCTTTTCGTACCCTCTCTCGCTCTGTATATTCGGGCGTCACCGACAACGGATCCCCCTGGCTTTGCGACCATGTCACGCGTCATAGCCATTGCAAACCAGAAGGGCGGGGTGGGGAAGACCACCACCGCGATCAACCTCGGCGCCTGCCTGGCGGTCGCCGAGAAGAAGACCCTGATCATCGACATCGATCCTCAGGGCAACTCGACCAGCGGTCTCGGCGTGGTGCGGGGGGAGGTGGAGCGTTCCATCTACGACGTCCTGGTCGACCGCACGCCGGTACGGGCGGCGACGCAGCCGGAGATCCACTTCCCGTTCCTGGACCTGGTCCCGTCGACCCGGGACCTGGTAGGAGCGGAGGTGGAGCTGGTCAACCAGCACGAGAGGGAGCTGGTGCTACGGCGGGCGTTGGAGGAGGTCCGTGAGCAGTACGATTTCGTGCTGGTGGACTGCCCACCTTCGCTGGGGCTGCTGACGCTGAACACCATGGCCGCGGCGGACGCGGTCCTCATACCGATCCAGTGCGAGTTCTATGCCCTGGAGGGTCTATCGCAGCTGCTGAACACGATCCGGCTGGTCCAGCGCAACCTGAACCCACGGCTCGAGATAGACGGGGTCTTGCTGACGATGTTCGACCAGCGTCTGAATCTATCGCGTCAGGTGGCGGAAGAGGCGAAGGAATATTTCGGTGACCGGGTCTACGGGACGGTGATCCCGCGAAATGTGCGCCTGGCGGAGGCCCCCAGCTTCGGCAAGCCCATAGTTCTCTACGACATCCTTTCGGCCGGGGCCCAGGCCTACCTGAACCTGGCCCGTGAGATGATCAGCCGGTCCGAGGCCCGTGCTGTGGCCCAGCGGGCCGGCGCTGGGGTGGCCGGGTCCTGAAGGAGAGGTGATGGCCAAGAAGGAAAGGCTCGGCAAGGGGCTGGGTGCCCTGCTGGGAGAGTATCTGGGTGATGGAGATGGTGCTCATGCCCGGAGCGTTCCTGTGGGCGCGGTGCACCCCAACCCGTTCCAGCCGCGTCGTGAGTTCAAGGAGGAGGAGCTGGCGGAGCTGGCCCAGTCGATCCGCGAGAACGGGCTTCTGCAGCCCATCGTGGTGCGGCCGGCGGGCAACCGCGAGGGGGCGGACCGCTGGGAGCTGGTGGCGGGGGAGCGCCGCTGGCGGGCGGTGACCAGGCTCGGCTGGCGGCAGGTGCCGGCCATCATCCGGGCGGTGGACGACAGGACGCTGTTGGTGCTGGCGCTGGTGGAGAACCTGCAGCGCTCGGCGCTCGGTGTGCTGGAGGAGGCAGAGGGCTACCGCCAGCTGGTGACGGAATTTGGCCTGTCCCACCAGGATGTGGCCACGGTGGTGGGGCGCGACCGGTCGACGGTTGCTAACGCGTTGCGGCTCTTGCAGTTGCCCTCGTCGGTCCGGCGTCTGGTGGAGTCGGGGTCCCTGACGGCGGGGCATGCCCGGGCGCTGTTGGCGGTGCCGGACGCGGTGCGGATGGCGGACCTGGGGCGGGAGGCTGCGGAGCGTGGCTGGTCGGTCCGGGAGGTGGAGGAGCGTGTCCGGCAGTTGTCGTCGCGGCCGGCCCGGCGTCGCCGGTCGACGGGTTCGGATCCTGCGGCGAAGGCTCTGGAGCAGGCGCTGGAGCGTTCGCTGGGCACGCAGGTGCGGATTCGACGTGGTCGGGGCGCGGCGCGGGGTCGAATCGAGGTGGCGTATTACGATTCGGAGGATTTCGAGCGTATCTTCGAGCTGCTGGCGGGCCGACCCGCGGTAGAGGTGGTGTCGTGAAGAAGGACCCGCGGAGGCTCTCCTTCATCATCGTGCCGCACGGGGATCTGGAGACCCGTACGTACGAGATTTCCTATCGGGTGCTGAAGGGCCTGTTGGTGGGCGGGTTCTGTCTGCTGGCCATGTTCGTCGTCATGGCCTCCACGTGGTGGTTCCTCGCCGCCCAGGCCGCACGGGTAGGTGGGCTGGAGGCGGAGGTGGTGCGCCTGGAGGAGGAGCGGGCCCGGGTCGTGGCTCTGGCGCGGGATCTGGCGGAGGCGGAGCAGCAGTATGCCAGGGTGCGGCAGCTACTGGGTGTGGACGGGGGTAACGCCGGCTCGGAGGTGGCGCTGCCGCCGCTACGCTCCGGGGATGGCCCGATGACGCCTGCGCCGGCGCAGGCGAACTGGCCCACCGCCTGGCCTCTGGCCACCCCCGGCTTCATCACACAGGGGCGGGAGGTCGACGGCGAGTCCGCCCATACCGGGCTGGACATTGCCGTCTCGACCGACAGCTACATCCGGGCGGCGGGCGCTGGCGTGGTGCTGGAGGCGGGGGAGGACCCGGTCTACGGCAATTTCATCCTGATAGATCACGGCGATGGGCTGGAATCCATGTACGGTCACGCCAGCCGTCTATTCGTCGCCCCGGGAGACAGGGTGGAACGGGCGGAGCTGATCGCGCTGAGCGGATCGACTGGACGGTCCACCGCGCCTCACCTCCATTTCGAGATCCGCGTTGACGGGGAGCCCGTCGACCCCCTTGCGTACGTGATCCAACCAAATTGACGCTGACAAAGGTGGTGACCTGATGTCGAAGAAGGACGATAGGAGCGCGCAGCAGAGCCGTGAGGGCGTCATCTCCATCATAGGCCCGGGCATGCGCGTGGTAGGTGACTGCGAAACGGAGGGAACGCTGCGGGTCGAAGGCACCGTGGAGGGCACCGTCCGGGCGGGCAAGGCGGTGGTGCTGGGCAAGGAAGGCGTGGTCGACGGCGACATCGCCACCCAGGACGCCGTGGTCGGCGGACGGGTTACCGGCTCCATCGTAGCCGACAGCCGCCTGGAGCTGCAGGCCACCTGCATCGTGGAGGGGGAGGTCCGGGCTCGGCGCCTGAAGCTGGATGAGGGTGGCAAGCTCAACGGCACCGTCCATGTGGGCGACGTTTCCGCGACCGGCCCCAGAGCTGCGCCAAACACTGCTACCCCCGCCGCGGCCGGGCCCGCCAAGGGCGATTAGCGATACCAGCAGGGCTCAGCGCAGGAGGGGCACGGGAGTTGTCCACATCCGGGACGGCTCCCGTATCCCTTTGTCATTTAGCCGCTTGAGCCCTTTGAGTCACCTCTGGACATTAACCTGTGGATAATTCGGCGAAGTTGTCCACAGTGCACCTCGACAGAGTGGGGCGCTGGACGATGGAGCTACAGGAGCTGGTGACATTCCTGGATGAGTATCTGGCGATAGGCCAGGTCCCGGATTCGGAGAACGCCCTGAACGGGCTCCAGGTCGAGGGTCGTCGGGAGGTGCGGCGACTGGCGGCGGCGGTGGACGCGAGCGAGGCGTCGATCCGGGCTGCGGTGGCGGCGAACTGTGATGTGCTGCTGGTGCATCACGGGCTGTTCTGGGACGGTAATCGCCCGGTGACGGGCCCCCGATATCGTCGCCTGGCTGCGCTGTTGGAATCTGGCATGGCGTTGTACTCGGCGCATCTCCCGCTGGACGTGCACCCGGAAGTGGGCAACAACGTTCTCCTGGCTCGCCGTCTCGGTCTCGAGGTGCTGGGCGGGTTCGGTGACTACAAGGGCATGGAGCTGGGCGTGTGGGGTGAGGTGTCACTGTCGCGGGAGGCGCTGTCTTCCCGTCTGGTCGAGGTGCTGGGTCAGGCGCCGCGGCTGATCCCCGGAGGCGGGGACCCGGTCAGGCGTCTGGCGGTGGTGACGGGAGGCGGAGGCGGATTCGTGCAGGCTGCCGCGGCCGTTGGCATGGACGGGCTGGTGACGGGCGAGGGCACACATCACACCTACTTCGACGCGGTGGAGGGTGGAGTGAACGTCTGGTATTGCGGCCACTATGCCACGGAGACGTTTGGCGTGGCCGCTCTGGCCCAGCACCTGTCCGAGCGCTTCGACCTGGACTGGACCTTCCTCGACCTCCCCACCGGCCTGTGATGCCCGGGCGGCGAAGCGCGCCTCGTTCGAGCAGGGCCGCATCCATGGCTTTCGAGGCCTGCGTCAGGAGGGGCGGCGAGGCCTGGGGACTCAGCCCTGTTCCAGGAAGGACCTGGCGATCTGGCGGTACTCCTCGAGCATTGGCTCGTGGTGCACGTATTCCGGTCGCATCCGTGCTGCTTCGGTCTCGTAGCCGTCCAGAAGTCGGCGGAAGTAGTGCTCCGCCGCTGCCCTGTCGCCCATAGCGGCGGCGGACGTGCCTGCCACTCCCAGGGCCAGGACATGGTCCGGCGACTCCTGGAGGATCAGCTCGGACCTGGCGATGGCCATCTGGTGCTCGCCGCCCGTCTGGTAGAGGATGGCCAGGTGGAAGAGACCGTCATCGTCCAGGTCATCGACCAGCTCGTACGCCTGGAGCGCCATGGGCAGGAACTGCTCCACCTCAGCCGCCCGTCCCGCTTCCGCGGCGGCCATGACCCTGTTGAAGAGCCGGTCCGCGTCGGCCCGTATGTCCCCTGTGAACCCGAAGGTCTCCGCGGGAGTGGCCGGGTCGGTCATGGGCATGGGCCCCGCGCGCTCGGCCCGTTGCGGGATCATGAGGATGAGGACGACGACGAGGGCCGCGGCCGCGGCGATCCACCAGTGGGTGCGGGAGGGCGCGCCGGCGCCCGCTGCCGGCTCGCCACATTCGGCGCAGAAGCGTTCGCCCGTGGCGAGGTCCTGACCACAGTTGGCGCACTCGCTCCTGAGCTGCGCCCCGCACTCGGCGCAGAACTGGCCAGCCTGATCTTCGGCTCCACAGTTTGGGCAATCCATGACCGGAAGATAACAAGAGGTTCGGGCCGGTCCAGTGGCGCCGTGGCTATTGCGCGCCGTGGCTATCTCG
>SLCC01000189.1 GCA_007126035.1 Gemmatimonadota bacterium | reverse complement strand
GTTCATCTCCCTGTCAACGTGGCCTCCGCGCCTGCGGCGCTTCAGCCCTTGACCTCACCCGCCGACGGGAGTGTCCATTTTCAAACCGTTGCTTCTGTCCAGTCTACAACCGATGATGACAATGCTGCGGTGCCAGCTACGGTGACGGGACAGCTAGCGCGGGCTGGCGGATACTGGCGTTCCGACCCGTCCGGCTGTCTTTTTCTGGTGCGGGCTAGCGACCGCAGAGGCCGTTAGGACTGTCTGATAAGCGTGAGGTCGGTGGTTCGAGTCCACCCAGGCCCATGAATAAAGCGTTGAGCCGCATGAGGTTAAGCGAGCTCAACGCTTTATGTGTTGCCACGGTAACGTGTTGGTAACATGAAACCTGCCCCGCGGAGCGGGGGTCGGCCCAGGTACTACGCCCGATTCCGCGAGGGTCGCCCCCCCACCCCCACCCCCCCCGGCTACTGCCGCTGGTAGGTGCCCACCAGACGGTTCATGCCCAGCACGTGCGGCTCGATCTTCTCCAGGAGCTGCCAGAGCGTGAGGCCCGGCTCGAGGTCGAGCTCCCGGTCGAGGGCCAGGACCCAGAAGAAGTAGTGGTGCACCCCGTGACCTTCGGGCGGCATGGGCCCGCCGTAGCCCGGGTTGCCGAAGTCGTTGGTGCCGGCCGTGTACTCGGCGGCGCCCTCCGCCAGGCCCTGTGCCGAGCCGGGGATGCCGTAGAGGACCCAGTGCACGAAGCCGTAGGTGTTGCCCTTCACCAGCGGGGCGTCGGGGTCGTGGCAGATGACGGCGAACGAGCGGGTGCCCTCCGGGGCACCGCCCCACTCCAGCGCCGGCGAGACGTCTTCACCCTCACCGGTGTACTTGCGCGGGATGGCTTCTCCCGGACCGAAGGCACTGCTGCGCAGCTGCATCTCGGATAGCGCGAATCCCATGGTCTTCTCCTTTCGGTTGTGGCTCCCATCCCGACGCCCGGCATTCGGCATGCCAGCACGGACTCGCCGCGTCCGGGCCGGGCAGCTTCCAGTTCCCGTTCGACTGCTCGCTCCACACGATAGGCCGCGCGCCCGGCCGGGACAATGAGGGCGACGCGAGCGCCCTCTCGTTGTCGGAGCGTGACCCGGCCGCGGCGCCGTCCCGGCCCCAGGATGCCGTAGGTCGTGCCGGGGTCAACCGCCAGGCTCAGCGACTCCACGGCCGTGTGACTCACGAACCGCTCCTGCTCATGGACGTGTCCAGCCCCAGCTCGGCGTACACCGCGGCCTCGTCGGGGGCCAGGGTGAAGGCGGAGGCGAGGTCATCGGGGACGGGGCTGGGGCGTCCGCTCTCCATGTCCACGAACACCCATAGCGTCTGGGCGCGCACCACTGGCCGGTCCTCGCCGGTCCGCCAGAAGACGTAGCGGCGGTTGGAGCGTGGGGCCTCCAGATCGTTCACCCAGGTGGCGACCCGGAGGGTGTCGCCCTCGAACGCGGGTCGCAGGTATTCCACGAAGTGGGATCTCACGACCCACGTCCCACCGGCCTCGAGGTACCGTTGAAATGGCCATCCCTGGAGCGTCGAGTGCTCCACCGCCACGTCCTGCACCCAGCGTACGTAGGCAATGTTATTGACGTGCCGGTTCTCGTCTCCTCGCCCCGGCTCCGGCCACGCGGAAGCGGACGACGTACGGCACCTCCAGCTCATCCCGGACCACCGCCCAGACCCGGTCCCCGTGGAAGACGGGCGTGGGGAAGGTGGCAGTGAAGCCTTGTGGGGCGCGCACCAGGCCCAGGTACGTGCCGTCCGGCTCGAAGACGTCGAATGCCACCGGCTCCCGCCACCGCGTGGGCGGTCGCGCGTCCGGGTCCCGGGGCTGGTCGATCTCCTCGTCCGGGATCCGTTCCGCCGGCTGGTGGAGCTGGACCCAGATCCGGCCGTCCAGGCCCAGGTGGATTCTCTGGAACGGCGGCTTCACGCCCGGGATGGGCGGGCCGTTCCAACGCCAGTCCGGCTGGTGCTGTCGCATGTTCCAGCGCGTCTGTTCCTCCCGGTCAGCCTTCTCGCCCGCGGCCACGGGCACGGGCTCGTGCGCGCGCTCGATCCTCAGCACCCTCCCGTCCGGGAGGTACTGGTCGATGGCGTAGCGGGCGGACAGGCCGCCCACCATGTGGCCGAGGGGGCTGAACGCCCACGAGGGAGCTGGACTGAAGGGTACCGAGTTGACGCTCGTGCTCGTGCCGTTCTGGCTTCTACGTTGTGCTACCAGCCGAGGTGGCTCGAAATCCCACACGGGTGCGGGCACGGTGTCCAGCGGCTTGCCCGTGGTGCCGTGGTATGCAACCATACCCATCCGCCACTCCGTGACGGGCGCCCCCGGGTCCAGCAGAAGCTGAGTGCGTACGCGGCCCGCGGTGTCCACCACGAGGGGGTTGGAGGTGTTGAAGCCGCCGCGGATCGGCCACGTTCCCAGCGGCTCGCCATTCGCGGCGTACACCTGGAGTCTGGCGTTCCCGGGGTCCCGCACCACCACCCGCCCGTCGGCGAGGACCGCCAGGCCTCCGTCCGGCTGCCGGTACTCGCCAGGCCCGCTGCCGCCACGGCCGAAGGTGGCCATGTAGGTCCCGTCCGGTGCGTACTTACGAAGGGCCGGTACCTGGGTATCCATCACGAAGATCGATCCATCGCCCGCCACCGCCAGTGCCCGGACCCAGCCGAAGATGTAGTGGTCCTCCCCGTCGAACTGGCCGATCCGCACCTCCGGCACCAGCTCGGACTCGTCGCCCCAGACGCTGCCTGTCAGTGTTCGCACCACCACGGTGTCGCCGATGACGTGACGCTCCACAGCCACGGCCGGAGCCCCTCCCTGGTCTTCGCAGCCGGCCACAGCGAGCGTCGCGAGCAGGATCGCGGCCTGGCGGCGGACCAGAGCCGTCCTGTCAGGTAATGAGAAGATGGTCGTCATGCCATGTTTGACGCCGCGGCAGCTCTGAGGGTTGGAAACGGGAACCTTGCGTGTCACGCTGTTGGAAGGTTGCCGACGCGCCTAGGCATGGGAACGGCCCAGATCTGGAACAGAGCCCGTCCCTTGAGATAATATAGGGGCATCCATGTAACCGGAGTCGGGGGTATCCATTTAACCGGACTAACCGCCCCGGCGCCCTCCGAGGCAGTCGATGAACTGCACACGGTCCACGAACCGAACCGGCTTCCGCCGGGCGGGGGCCGCCACGGCCACCGTTGGCTCAGAAAACGCCTGGCCGGCGACGTTGATGCCGCCCCGCGACGCCATCACGGCCGCTCCCGCTCTACCCACGGGCCCTGGCCCCGCGTCCAGATCTCCAGGACGCCATGTACGCCGACGCCGGTGCCGTAGTTGAACCCCGCCCGGATCGGTGGGATGAACTCGATGCTTTCGATCTGCTCGGGGAGGAGGTTGTACTCGAGATAGATCGCGCCCTCAAACCAGTCGAGCCGCCGGCCGTCCACCACGACGTCCACGCAGGGGAGCCTGCCGCGCATGGCCTGGGGCGTGACCGAGCGTCGCATGGTCATGATGCACAGGACGGGCTCCGACGGCTCGGCCCCCTCTGACGTGAGGCGGGTCTTCTGGATGGTCACCCCCGGGATGCGCCCCTGGATCACCTCGGCCACGTTTCGCGCAACCGCCTCGCGGGCCTCGATGTCCCGACGGGTGAACAGGTGCACGTTGCTGCCGGTGCGACGCCGGAACTCCTCCGCCGCGGACCGGGCCACCACTTGGATCCCCTCCAGCGGAATGGCCTGCATGGGCACTCGCAACTGGAGGAACTGGTCACGCTGCTCCGTGACCTGCACACGCTCGCGGCGGAGCCCGTACGCCAGGTGCTCGATCTCCAGGTCGTGGCTCCCCGCCACCACATCCCGCAGCACGAACCGGCCCGAAGCATCCGTGACCGCGCTCCGCTCCAGGGCCGGAAACCGGACGGCCGCGGCGGAAATCGGCGTCCCCGACTCCCGGTCCTGGAGCACCCCTGCCACCGACACCGCCACCACCCGCTCCGGCCGGAGCCGCAGGTCCCGCAGCGCCAGACCCTCCTCGCCAAGCGTCAGCGACGCGGACGCTTCGCCGAACTGCTCCAGCATCCGCGCCCGGACGTGGATCCGTTCCCCGATGGGCAGCCCGCAGACCACGTAGGTCCCGTCCGAACGGGTCCGGACCACCGCCGTCTCCTCCTCGCCGTCCGCGTCGCGCCACGCGAGCCGCACCCGCACCCCGGGCAGCGCCACCTCGCTCTCGGGCTCGAGCACCGCGCCCGCCACCACCCCGCCGGGCCGCGCCGGGTCCGGGCACTCCCGGGCCAATGCCGCCGCCCGCGGCGCGATGGGCAGCGTCAGCGCCACCTCGACCACTTCGCCCGGCTCCAGCACCACCGCCTCCCGCGGCGGCGCGACGCCCAGCGCGCTCATCTGTCGGTGCCATACCGCCACCTCGTGGCGGCCGCTCAGCGGCGCGTCGATCCGGAACCAGCCGTGCTCGTCGGTGACGGCGCCGTGGGGGGTGCCCATCAGGAATACACGAACGCCCACCACCGGCTCGTCGCGGGCGGGGTCGTACACGGCGCCGATGACCGTCGCGGGGATCGTGTCCGCGGGCACCGCCGGCGACGCGGCCGCCGCGGGCCTGGCGAGCGCGTGCGCTGCCAAGACCAGGACGAGCGGGGTTAGGGCGAGGGGCGGGCGGGTCGTCGCTAGGGCTCCAGCGGCCATGTCTCCCTCGGATGTAGGAAACCGGGCGTGTTGTACCGATCGGCGGCACGTACGCCATAATGGTGATGGATTGGCTTCTACGCCAGCCTGACCCACACTCTCCGGGCTCCCGATCGGTTCAGTCGGAAGCTCGAACCGAAGCTCCAGCCCGGCGGCGTTCGTCGCGCCTTCTACCACCCCCCGTGAGGGAACGCAGAATGCATGACCAGCCACTTAGTGCGTAATGCATGAACAGAGGCGGCGAAAAGCACGCACACGCGGACCGAACGCCGCGCCGGCCGTGCTCCGGGATACCACCCAAGCTCCAGGCGGCCCGGGCGGCGAGGGCGCCAGGCAGGGACAAGCCGACTACGACCGCCAGCCTCCCGACAGCGGCGCCAGCAGGTTCTCCAGCCCATCCTCAAACGGCCCAGTGAAGTCGGCCCAGTCTTTCGATTCCATGAGCAGGGGCAGGACGCAGCCGGGCAACCTCAGAGGGATCAATATCTCCCGATCCTCCCCACCCTCTCGAATGAGACCTGCCTCGATCTCTTTCTTGACCCACGGCCGCTCGCCGCGCGAGAGGCAGCGCTTGATCGCGTGGCCGCTAACCTTCGCGATCACCTGCCGACCTCGCTGGACACCGCCGCGAGTGAGGTTGGTCCGGTTAAATGGATAGAAGCGACCGGGCAATGCCGGTCAGGGAGGAGGTCGAGGATGTAAGAC
The DNA here is from genome assembly GCA_007126035.1 of Gemmatimonadota bacterium. Taxonomy (GTDB): domain Bacteria; phylum Gemmatimonadota; class Gemmatimonadetes; order Longimicrobiales; family RSA9; genus SLCC01. The sequence goes on along the minus strand of SLCC01000189.1, from coordinate 64 downwards.
CGAAACCTTGAGGAGTCGTCCTGTGGGTGCGAGCCCCACCCAGTCAAAGCGTAGCCAGCAGGCT
>SLCC01000172.1 GCA_007126035.1 Gemmatimonadota bacterium | reverse complement strand
CGAGGGACCGAGCCCCTGCTCAGCCGCCAGGCTGAGCCCATTGCGAGCCACCGGCTCGCCCACCTGCGAGGTCCCGAGGGACCGAGCCCCTGCTCAGCCGCCAGGCTGAGCCCCCCTGCGAGCCACCGGCTCGCCCACCTGCGAGGTCCCGTAAAGGGACCGCGCCCTCCTGCGGGGCGGAGCCCCGCCCCCCTGTGAGCCGCAGGCGAGCCGGGCCGGCACAGTTGACCTAAACCCGCCTCTCCCCTATCTTGACCCCTGACGTTCCAGAAAAGTGGGAGCCAGCAACAGTGCCGGCCCCCCACCTTTCGGTCCGCTCCGCGGTACCGCCGGGTCATCAAGGCAACGCCGAAAACGCGTATGCTCGTACCCGGACCCGCAGAGTGCGGGTCTTTTTTTAGCCCGTCAGACGGAGAGGAAGCGATAGCTACAGAGAAACGGGTGCGCGTTAACCATCAGATCCGGATCAGCCCTGTCCGTGTGATCGGCGACGATGGCGAGCAGCTCGGAATAATGCCGGTAGAGCAGGCGCTCGAGGCAGCCGAGACCCGTGGCCTGGACCTGGTGGAGGTGGCGCCGAACTCACGGCCGCCGGTGGTCCGGATCATGGATTACGGCAAGTTCAAGTACGAGCAGGCGCGCAAGGCCCGGCAGGCGAAGAAGAAGCAGCAGCACGTGCAGCTCAAGGAGGTGAAGTTCCGGCCGGGTATCGAGGAGCACGACCTCGAGTTCAAGCTCCGGCACGCACGTCGCTTCCTCGAGGAGGGGAACAAGGTCAAGGCGACCATGATGTTCCGCGGTCGACAGGTCGCGCATCCGGAGCTGGGCCGGGAGGTCCTGAGCAGGGTGGCGGGCGAGTTGGAGGACGTGGGCAAGGTCGAGAGCAATCCGGTGCTGGAGGGGCGGAACATGGTGATGGTCCTGGCGCCCCGGAAGTGAGAGAGGAAGGGCGGTTATGCCGAAGATGAAGACGAATCGGAGCGCGGCTAAGCGCTTCAAGAAGACCGGCTCCGGTCGGTTGAAGCGCGGTCAGCAGAACCGGCGTCATATCCTGACGAAGAAGACTCCGAAGCGGAAGCGGCAGCTGCGCAAGCCTCAGCTGGTCTCTAAGGCTGACGAGAAGCGCATGAAGCGGCTGTTGCAGGGGTAGAGACATGCCTAGAGTAACGAACGCGGTGCCGCGGCATCGCAAGAAGAAGAAGTACCTGCGCGCGGCCAGGGGCTATTTCGGCGGTCGGTCGAAGCTCTGGCGGATTGCCAAGAACGCGGTCGAGCGGGGCTGGCAGTACTCCTATCGGGACCGGAAGAACAGGAAGCGTGAGTTCCGTCGGCTCTGGATCACCAGGATCAACGCGGCCGCCCGTGAGCACGATCTGAGCTACAGCCGGTTCATGAACGGGCTGAAGCTGGCCGGTGTCGAGGTGAACCGTAAGGTGCTGGCGGACCTGGCCGTCCGGGAGCCGGCAGCCTTCGGTGAGCTGGTGGCCCGGGCCAAGGCGAAGCTCGACTAGTTGCTATCGTCACAGGTTGGCGACACCTTCGCCCCTCGGCCCGGGACCACGGGTCGTGGGGCGATTCCTTTTCGGGATGGCGGGTATGGCAACGGATCTGATCAGGGAGCTGGACGACCTCGCGGAGGACGCGCGCGGCGCAATAGCCGCGGCGTCGTCTCGGGACGAGCTCGACGCGTTGCGGGTGGATTATCTGGGTCGCAGGGATGGTCGGCTGACGGCTGTGCTGCGGCGGCTGGGCGAACTGGCGCCCGAGGACCGGCCGGCAGTGGGCAAGCGGGCGAACGAGATCAAGGAGGAGGTGGCGGAGCTGCTGGAGGCCCGGTCCGCGGAGTTCGGAGGTGAGCCCGAGGCGGGACCGGCCCTGGACCTCACCCTCCCCGGTCGCCGGCGCTGGCTCGGGGCCCGGCACCCGGTCACCCAGGTGGTGGACGAGATCTACGGCGTCTTCCGGGACCTGGGGTTCGTACGTGCCCGGGGCCCGGAGGCGGAAACGGACTGGCACAACTTCGAGGCCCTCAACACGCCGCTTGACCATCCGGCCGCGTTGCCGGGCGACACCTTCTATCTGGACGATGGCATCCTGCTTCGCAGCCACACGTCGCCTGTCCAGATCCGGACCATGCTGTCGCACCGGCCTCCCATCCGGATCCTGGCGCCGGGGCTCGTCTACCGCCGAGACCCGTGGGACCCGTCTCACGCTCCCGCCTTCGAGCAGATCGAGGGGCTGGTCGTGGATGAGGGCATTACCATGGTGGACCTCAAGGCGACGTTGGGCGAGTTCGCCCGCCGCCTGTTCGGTAGCGGAACCCGTACCCGCTTCCGGCCATCGTTCTTCCCGTTCACCGAGCCCAGCGCCGAGGTGGACGTGAGCTGCCCGTTCTGTGAATCGGGCTGCAGCACCTGCAAGGGCACGCGCTGGCTCGAGATCATGGGCGCCGGCATGGTAGACCCAGCCGTGTTCGAGGCGGTAGGCTACGACCCGGAGCGCTATACCGGCTTCGCCTTCGGTATGGGGCCGGGTCGGATCGCCATGAACCTGTTCGGTGTTCCCGACATCCGGCTCCTCTACGAGGGCGATATCCGTTTCCTGGAGCAGTTCTCATGAACATCAGCTACCGTTGGCTCCGCGACCTGGCGCCCGGGATCCGGGACGAGCCGGAGACGTTGGCCGATCGACTGGGTATGTTGGGCGCTCCCGTAGAGGACCTGGTCCGGCTCGCCTCGGGGTTGGAGGAGGTGGTGGTGGGCCGGGTCATCAGCTCCCGGCCGCACCCGAACGCCGACCGCCTGTCCCTCTGCGAGGTGGATGCGGGCGCAGGCGCCCAGGTCCAGGTGGTCTGCGGGGCGCCGGTCGTCGAGGAGGGCGCTCTCTATCCCTTCGCCCCCGCCGGGACCACCCTGCCGGGCGGGCTCAAGCTGCGCAGGGCCAAGATCCGGGGCGAGTACAGCAACGGCATGCTGTGCAGTGAGAGGGAGCTGGAACTGGGCCCGGACCAGGGCGGGATCATGCGCTTGCCGGATGACCTGGAGGTGGGCCAGCCCCTGACCCGCGCCCTGGGGCTGGACGATGTCCGGCTGACGCTGGAGGTCACGCCGAACCGGCCCGACCTGCTCTGCCATATCGGCGTCGCCCGGGAGCTGGCACCGGACGGCCACCACGGGATCGAACTGCCGCCATTCCCGCCGCCCGGCTCGGAGGAGCGAACGGACGCGCAGGTCCCCGCTCTCTCGCTGCGCCGTGAGAGGAAGAGCGGCTTGGTGGGCGGCGTGCGGGTCGCCAACGATGACGAAGAGGCGTGTCCCCGGTACCTGGCGGCCGTGATCCGCGGCGTCACCGTGGAGCCGTCTCCTGCCTGGCTCGCCGGTCGGCTCCACTCCATCGGCCAACGCTCCATCAACAATGTGGTCGACGCCACGAACTACGTCCTCCACGAGCTTGGTCAGCCGCTCCATGCGTTCGACCTGGACCGCCTCCAGGGCCCTGCCATCTGCGTACGGGGTGCGGCGCCGGGCGAGTCGATCACCACCCTGGACCATGTGGAGCGGGCGCTCCGGCCGGAGATGCTGGTGATCGCCGATGCCCATGATCCCGTGGCTGTGGCGGGCGTGATGGGCGGGGCCGGCAGCGAAGTCGGGCCGGAGACCACGAACATCCTGATAGAATGCGCCTACTTCGAGCCACGGTCGGTCCGCGCCACCGCCCGGGCGCTGGGGCTGAGCACCGAATCCAGCTATCGATTCGAGCGGGGCGTGGACATTGACGACATGCCCCGCGCCCTCCACCGGGTCGTGGAGCTGATCGAGGCTGTGGCGGGCGGTATGGTGGACGACCACGCGCTGGATGTCTATCCCGAGCCGTTCCAGATGCCAGCCGTCGAGTTGCGGGCCCAGCGGGTGAGGGATCTCCTCGGCGAGCCCATCGGTGACGAGGAAGTCCTGGAGCTGCTCCAGCATGTCGGCTTCGAGGTCAGGGACCAGCGCGACGGCGTCCTGTCCTGCGCCATTCCCGGGTTTCGAAGGCACGACGTGACCCGGGAAGTCGACCTCATCGAGGAGGTGGCCCGCCGGTACGGATACGACCGGTTCGCCGACACGCTCAGGCCGTACCGTCCCACCACCGTGGCCGACGCGCCGCTCTCGAACCTCGAGGATCGGGTCAGGGACTTCCTGGTGGGACGCGGCGTCCTTGAGGCCCAGAGCGTTCCCATGGTGCCAGAGCACGCCGGCCAGATACGCCTGCTCCGACCCCTCTCTGCGGAGGAGGGCTTCCTCCGGTCATCGCTGATCCACGGGCTCCTCCGGGCCACCCGCCTGAACCTGGCGCGCGGGCTCCGCGACGTCCGGCTGTTCCAGATCGGTACCACCTTCCACCCGTCGGAGCCAGGCGCCCAGCCCCGTGAGGAGACGCGCGTGGCCGTCGTCCTCAGTGGCGGGCGTCGGCCTGGTCACTGGAGTGACGAGGTCGCCGACTGGGACATCTGGGACCTGCGCGGGCTGGCGGAACAGCTCTCGGAGGTCCTGGGCGTCGGCAGCGCTGAGGTCTCTCCACTGCTGGAGGACCCGGGCGACCTGGCCCTCCCGCACACCTACCGTGAAGGTACCATGCTGGCCGTCCGGGCGGACGGACGGCTGGTGGGCGTGGCCGGCGAGATCGGGGCATCCGCGCTGGACGCCCCCGCCTGGGCCGCCTCCGCATTCGCTCTCGAGGTGCGGCTCACGGAAGCCATGGCCCGCCGCTCCCGACCAACGCTGGTACCGCTCCCGACCCAGCCTGCAACCGACCGGGACCTGGCGCTGCTGGTACCGGACTCGACGCCTGCCGTCGCCGTGGCCGCTACCATACGTCAGGCTGCTGGCGGACTCCTGGAGAGTCTTCACATATTCGACCTGTACACGGGGCCCGGCGTGCCCGATGGCTTCCGGAGCATTGCCTTCCGTCTGGTGTTCCGCCACCAGGAGCGTACTTTGAGGGATGAAGAGGTCGATGCGGTAGTCGACCAGGTCCTGCACCATCTCGATCAAGAGCATGGCGTCAAGCGACGTGGCTGACCCCGAGAGAGCAGCTCCCATACTGCCACCGGAGTGTGTGCGGCTCGAGTCCGCCGTCCGCCGGCTGGGCGACGAGTTCGCCGGTTACCGCGCCCGCGCCCAGCTGGCGGAGGCCCGGGCTGGCGAGTTGGAGCGGGCGCTCAAGGCGGTCAGCAGCGGCTCCCTGGATCCCGTCTCCCTGCGGGAGAGGATCGGGAAGCTGGAGCAGGAGAACCGTGACCTGCGGCGCCAGATGCTCCAGGCCCAGGACCGGGTCCGGCGACTCATCGCACGCTTCGACTTCCTCCGGGAGGAAATGTGACCGGCGAGCGGACGGTCACCACGGTGGAGATCGCGGGGGAAGAGTACACCATCCGCTCGGAGGCCAGTCAGGAATACACCAGGGAGTGCGCCCGCCTGGTCGATGAAGCGGTGGAGCAGATAATGTCCCGGGGCAGCCTGGTCGAGGCCCACAAGGTTGCCATCCTCGCCGCCCTGGCCCTGGCCGATCAGTTGATACAGGCGCGGGACGAGACGCAGATCCTGCGAGACCAGTTCGCCGAGCGCTGTCGCCGCCTGGTGGAGGAGGTAGAGAGCAGGTTGGACTCGTTGGACTCTGATGGACTTGCATCGTCAGACCGGTAAAGTCTAGCTTCCACCTTCCGGCAGTGTGGTCTGCCGGCCCGTCCCCGAAGGGGATACGGTGCTCAAGGTTGCTTTCCAGAGGCGCGGTCGCCGCGTCTTTCTCTTGGAGCCGTCCGTATGGACAATATGATCCTGGTAGCGGCGCTGGCCGCTGCCGCCGGTCTCCTGATCGGCTGGCTAGGCGAACGCTCGCGCCTCAGACGCGCACGCGCGGGCGCTGAGCACGAGGCCGCCCGCATCCGGGACGCTGCCGAGCAGGACGCGAGCAGGATCCGCAAGCAGGCCGAGCTCGAAGGCCGCGAGGCGGTGGTCCGCAATCGCGAGGAGTGGGAGCGGGAAGAGGGCCGGCGCCGGGAGGAGATCGAGCGAGCCGAGGCCCGACTGGACGAGCGTCGCGCCAACCTCGACCGCAAATACGACGCTCTCGAGCAGAAGGAAGGTCTCCTGGACGAGCGGGAGACCAGCATAGCGGAGCGGCTGGCAGCGGTGCGGGAAACTGAGGAACGGGTCCACCTGCGGGAGCAGGAGGCCCTGGCCCGGCTCGAATCCCTGGCAGGCCTCTCCGCCGAGGAGGCCAGGGCGGAGCTGTTCCAGAGCCTGGAGGATGAGGTCCGGGCGGAAGCGGCCAACACCCTGCGCCAAGTCCGCGAAGACACCAAGCGGGACGCCGAGCGGGAGGCGAAGAACATCGTCGGCCAGGCCATCCAGCGCATGGCCGGGGACCATACTGCCGAGAGCGTGGTCTCGGTAGTCAGCCTCCCTTCCGAGGAGATGAAGGGCCGGATCATCGGGCGGGAAGGCCGCAACATCAGGTCGTTCGAGCAGGTGACCGGCGTGGACGTGATCATCGATGACACACCCGAGGCGGTGATCCTGTCCGCCTTCGATCCCATCCGGCGCGAGGTGGCGCGGGTGGCGCTGGAGAAGCTGGTGGCAGACGGCAGGATCCATCCCGGCCGGATCGAGGAGCTGGTGGAGAGGAGCCAGAAGGAGGTGGACGAGTCCATGGTCCGGGCCGCCGAAGAGGTCCTCTACGACCTGGGGATCCACGGCGTGGCGCCGGAGGTGGTACGGGTCCTGGGCCGGCTCAAGTTCCGCACCTCCTACGGCCAGAACCAGCTCCTCCATTCCCGGGAGGTGGCCCTGCTGGCCGGACACATGGCCCTGGAGATCGGTGCGGACCAGGCCATGGCCCGGCGCATGGGCCTGCTCCACGACGTGGGCAAGGGCCTCACCCACGAGCACGAGGGGACCCACGTGGAGCTGGGCTACAACCTGTGCAAGCGATACGGCGAGCCGGACCAGGTCCTCAACGCCATCAGGGCTCATCACGACGAGGAGCCACACCATTACCCCGAGACGTTCCTGGTCACCGCCGCCGATGCCATCAGCGGCGCCAGGCCTGGCGCCCGACGGGAGATGTTCGAGACCTATGTGAAGCGCTTGGAGAAGCTCGAAGAGATAGCCCAGGGCTTCGACGGTGTCGAACGTTGCTTCGCCATCCAGGCGGGGCGTGAGATCCGGGTCATGGTCGATCCGGAGAAGGCCCGGGACGATGACATGGCCAACCTGAGCGAGACCATCGCCCGGACCCTGGAGGACGAATTACAGTACCCCGGCCAGATCAAAGTCGTAGTGGTCCGGGAGACACGCGCGGTGGACTTCGCGCGCTGACATCGAACAGTTAGCCGACGGATATCAGCTACCATGGCAAAGATTATCGACGGAAGAGAGCTGGCCAAGGAGATCAGGGCCGAGATAAAGGCGGATGCGGAGGCGTTCACTGCCGAGACTGGCGTGGTCCCCGGCCTGGTCACGGTCCTGGTGGGCGAAGACCCCGCCAGCCAGCAGTACGTTCGGATGAAGGGCAAGGCGGCGGACGCGGTGAGCTTCAACTCCCGCCAGATCACGCTGCCCGCCGACACGCCCCACGACGAGCTGCTCGGCCTGGTGCAGGGGCTCAATGCCGATCCCGAGGTCCACGGGATCCTGGTCCAGCTCCCCCTCCCCGACCAGATCGACGAGGACGTGATCCTGGAGACCATCGATCCCGCCAAGGATGTGGATGGCTTCCACCCGGTCAACGTGGGCCGCCTCTCCATAGGCGATGATGACGTTCTCGCGCCCTGCACACCGGCAGGCGTCGTGGAGATGCTGGTCCGGTACGGCTACGACCCCAAGGGCAAGCACGTCGTGGTGGTGGGCCGGTCCAACATCGTGGGCAAGCCGCTGGCCCTGCTCCTGCTCCGGAAGGCTCCGGGCGGCAACGCCACGGTCACCGTCGCCCACAGCCGCACAGCCGACCTGGGCGCCGTGACCCGAACCGCGGACATAGTCGTCGCCGCCGTGGGCGTCCCCGAGACCGTGACCAGGGATATGGTCAAGCCCGGCGTGGTGGTGATCGACGTGGGTGCGAACCAGATCGAGGACCCCAGCGCTGAGAGAGGCTACCGCTGGGTCGGGGACGTGGACTTCGACGGCGTCTCCCAGGTGGCCGAGGCCATCACGCCCGTGCCCGGCGGAGTCGGCCCCATGACCATCACCATGCTGCTCAAGAACACCCTCGAGGCCGCACGTCGGCAGCTGGCGGCGGGGCAGGTGGTGGAGGGCGCACCGACCCGGTGAGCGGCCCGCTCGACCTGTTCGCGGCCGCGGAGGCGGACCGCCTTACGCGGGAAGGGGCGACGCGGTCCGGGCACGAGGGCGACGCGGGCGCTGGCGGGGCCCGCGTCGCCTACAGTGTCACGGCACTGAACCAGTTGGTCCGTGAGCTGCTGGACTCCTCGCTCCCCGCCGTATGGGTGGCGGGTGAGGTGGGCAACTGGAAGCGCTCCGCCCGTGGCCACTGCTACTTTTCCCTCCGGGACGCCCGGGCCCAGGTCCGGTGCGTCCTCTTCGCAGCCGATGCCCGCCGCCTGCCCGCCGAGCCGGAGGAGGGGATGAGCGTGCGCGTGCTGGGCGCCGTCACGCTCTACGAGGCACGCGGCGAGTACCAGCTGGTGGTGCGGGAGCTGGAAGCCAGCGACGCCGGCGGTCTGTGGCGCCTGGCCTTCGAGAAGCTCCGGGCCAGCCTCGAGGCGGAGGGTCTGCTGGACCCGGCCCGCAAGCGGCCCCTGCCACGGGTGCCCAGACGGATCGGCGTCGTCACATCCCAGGTGGGAGCGGCGGTGCACGACATCATCCGTGTCATCGAGCAGCGGGCGCCCTGGGCCACGGTCGTGCTCAGCCCCGCCCGGGTCCAGGGCGATGGCGCGGAGCACGAGATAGCCGCCGCCATCCAACGATTGACCACACACGGTGACGTAGACGTCATGATCGTGGGACGCGGCGGCGGCTCCGTCGAGGACCTCTGGGCCTTCAACCGGGAGGAGGTGGCCCGTGCCATCGTCGCTTCGCCGGTGCCGGTGGTGAGCGCTGTGGGCCACGAGGTGGATGTCACCATCGCCGACCTGGTAGCTGACCGTCGGGCCGCCACCCCGTCCGCCGCCGCCGAGCACGTGGTACCCGACAAGGCGGAGCTGGACCGCCACCTCCGGGCCTGCTCGCAGCGCCTGCACGCCTCGCTGCGGCGACTGGTGGACCACCGGCGGCGCCAGGCCCAGGATCTGCGCCATGGGCTGCTCACCCGCTTCGGCGCGCTGGTCGAGAGGCGCCAGAACCGGCTCGGCAGGTTGGCGGACAGACTCGAGGCCCTTTCGCCCCTGGCCTCTCTGAAGCGAGGTTACGCGGTGGCCCAGGACCCGAACGGGAAGGTCTTGCGGCGCGTAGCCGACTTCATGCCTGGAGACCAGTTCCGCCTCCGGGTCGCGGATGGTCGTGTGGGATGCGTGGTAGAAAGGACGGACGCAGATGTCTGATGCCCCTGATGCACCTGGTCTGGAGGCCAGGCTCCAGCAGCTGGAGTCCATCGTGGACCGACTGGATCGAGACGACCTGGAGCTCCAGGAGGCACTGGACCTGTTCGAGGAAGGCGTGGCCCATGTGCGTGAAGCCTTCAACCTGCTCGAGCGTTCCCGACTCCGGGTAGAGCAACTGACCGTGGACGTGGACGGCAACGTGGCGCTCGAGCCGCCCGCCGACGGTTGACGAGATGACCGGACCGGTGCTCGCCACTTTCCTCGAGCGGGAGCGGGTCCCCGTGGACGCGGCCCTGGAGCGGGTGACCAGGGTCGAGGGCGCCCACCAGGTTGCCGAAGGGGTCCGCTACGCGGTACGGGGTGGGGGCAAGCGGCTCCGGCCGGTCCTGGTGGTGGCGGGCTATCGAGCCTTCACGACGACTGTGCCCGAGCCCGTCTATGATCTGGCCGCCGCCCTCGAGTTGATCCACACCTATTCCCTCGTCCATGATGACCTCCCGTCCATGGACGACGATCCCGTCAGACGGGGGAGGCCCGCCACCCACGTACGGTACGGCGTGGCGGCGGCGACGGTGGCAGCCGCTGCCATGATCCCGCTGTCGTTGCAGGTAGCCGCCGTCGCATGCCGACGGCTCGGGCTCCCTCCTGCCCGCCGCAGCCAGGTCCTCCTGCCCGTGTTCGCCGCCGCCGGTGCCGGCGGTATGGTGGGTGGTCAGGTCATGGACCTGGGGGCCGAGGGCAGGGAGCTGTCCGTTCCCGAGCTGGAGGACATCCACCGGCGCAAGACCGGAGCGCTGCTCGGGGTGGCCGCGCGCCTGGGCGCCGCCGCCGCCGGCGCCGGAGCCCAGGCGCTGGACGCGCTCCAGCGATACGGCGCCGCCCTCGGGCTGGCTTTCCAGATCACGGATGATATCCTGGATGTGGTCGGCACCACCGCCCGCCTGGGAAAGACCGTGGGCCGGGACGATGTGCTGGCCAAGGCCAGCTTCGCCGGGATAGAAGGCGTGGAACGTGCACGGGCCCACGCCCGGCGAGAGGTGGAGGCGGCGGTGGCAGCGCTACGCGCAGGAGCCATTCGCTCGTCGGAACTGGAAGCGCTGGCCCATTATGCGGCCGAACGCGATCGATAGGAGGAGTGAAATCTTGTCGTTGCTGGAACAGGTGTCGTCGCCGGCCGATATCCGCCGGCTCAGTCGGGCCCAGCTCCCGGGCCTCGCCGACGAGGTGCGCGAGCGGCTCATAGACGTGATCAGCAGACTGGGCGGCCACTTCGCGCCCGGGCTGGGTGTGGTAGACCTCACGGTGGCACTCCACTACGTCTTCGATACACCCACCGACAGATTGGTCTGGGACGTGGGTCACCAGGGCTACCCCCACAAGATCCTCACCGGACGGAACGACCGGTTTCCTACCATCCGGCAGAAGGACGGGCTCTCGGGGTTCCTGAAGCGGGACGAGTCGGAGTACGACGCATTCGGCGCCGGCCATGCCGCCACATCCATATCCGCCGCCCTGGGCATGGCCACGGCCCGGGACCTCAAGGACGAGAACCACAAGGTGGTGGCCATCATCGGCGATGGCTCCCTCACCAGCGGCATGGCCTACGAGGCGCTCAACAACGCGGGCAACACTGACCGGGACCTCATCGTCATCCTCAATGACAACGAGATGTCCATCTCGCCCAACGTGGGTGCCATCAACCACTACCTCACGAAGATCCGCAGCAACCCCGTCTACAACCGGATCCGTGAAGACCTCAAGAGCCTGATCCACCGGCTCCCGGAGCCCATGGAGCAGATGGCCGTGAGGCTCGATGACAGCCTCAAGAACATGTTCGTGCCCGGCATGCTGTTCGAGGACCTGGGCGTGCGGTACGTGGGCCCCATAGACGGCCACGACATGGACACGCTCGTCGAGACCCTGACCAACGTCAAGACCATGCAGGGACCCCGGGTGGTCCATGTCATCACCAAGAAGGGCAGGGGCTACCCGCAGGCTGAGAAGGACCCGGTGGTGTGGCATGGTGCCTCACCGTTCGACAAGATCAGCGGCGAGATGGCCAGCAAGGGCGGGCTCCCGGCCTATACCAAGGTCTTCGGCCGGGGACTGGTCGAGCTCGGGGCAACGGTCCCGGAGATGGCGGTGATCACGGCAGCAATGCCCGACGGGACCGGCACCGGCGCTTTCGCCGACGCCTTTCCCGACCGCTTCTTCGACGTCGGCATCGCCGAAGGACACGGCGTCACCTTCGCAGCTGGTCTGGCCGCCGAGGGAATGCGCCCCGTCGCCGCCATCTACTCCACGTTCCTGCAGCGCGCCTACGACTCCCTCATCCACGACGCCGCCATCCAGAACCTGCCGATGGTCTTCGCCATGGACCGGGCCGGCCTGGTGGGCAACGACGGGCCTACCCACATGGGTCTGTACGACATCGCGTACCTGCTGGCGGTACCGAACGTGGTCGTGACCGCGCCGAAGGACGGCGCGGAGATGCTGGCACTCCTGCGGCTGGGCGTGCGTCACGACGGCGGGCCGTTCACCCTCCGTTACCCCAGGGACAGCGTGCCCGCCGATGTGCCCGCCCTGGACCAGATCCCGGAGCTCGAGTTCGGCAGCTGGGAGTACCTCCGCCAGGGAGGCGACGCGGCTATCCTCGCCACCGGGACCATGGTTGCCCAGGCCCTCGCCGCGGCGAGGATCCTGGCCGGCCAGGGTGTCGATGCCGCCGTCGTCAACTGTCGCTTCCTCAAACCCATGGACGAGGGCATCCTCGGTGAGATCCTGGCGGCCCACTCAGCCATCGTGACCGTCGAGGAAGGCACTGTGGTCAACGGCTTCGGGGCCGCGGTGGCCGCCCGGTCCGCCGCCGGCAAGGACGCGCTGCCGAGGGTGGTCAACCTGGGTGTGCCCGACCGGCTGATCGAACACGCCTCGCGGGAGGAACAGCTCGAGGAGGTGGGCCTGACGCCCGCCGGCATCGCCGCCGCGGTCCGGGATCTGACCGCCCACAAGATGACCGTGGTACGAGAGTTGGCCTGATGGCGCTTGGCCCGTTCCGCCGGGTGGGGATAGTCGGCCAGAGCCGGGACCCACAGCTCGATGAGGCATTGTCGTACCTCTCCGCCGTGGCCGGGGAATACGGGCTCGAGCTGTATCCGGAGCTACCTCTCCGGGCCGTCTGCACAGGGGCGGGCGAGCTGGTGCCCGGCGAGCTGGACCTCCTGCTCTGTTTCGGTGGTGACGGGACGCTCCTGCGGGGAGCCAGGATAGTGGCGCCCCACCACACGCCCGTCCTGGGCGTGAACCTGGGCCACCTGGGCTTCCTCACGTCGGTGGCGCCGGACCGCCTGAGCGAGGCCTTCCAGGCCCTGTCCAGCGGCGACTACTGGCTGGATACCCGCTTCACCCTCCAGGCCCGCGTCGTGGGCAACGACGGGACCGTGGGCACCGAGTACCTGGCCCTCAACGACGCGGTCCTGCACAAAGGCGGCTTCGCCCGCGTCATCCGGCTCGCCGTCTTCGTGGGGCCGGACCGGGAGGAGGTGGGCGCGTACTCGGCGGACGGGATCATCGTGGCCACGCCCACGGGCTCCACCGCCTATTCACTGTCCGCTGGTGGCGCCATCGTGGCACCGTCAATGGAGTGCTTGCTGGCCACCCCAATATCCCCCCACACCCTGGCCGTCAGGCCCCTCATCCTGCCAGCCAGCACGCCGATCGAGGTGGAGATGCTCCAGCCGGACGCCGAAGTGGTCTTGACCATCGACGGCCAGGCCGGCGAGATCCTGGCCATCGGTGACAGGCTGGTGGTCAGCCGGGGCGAGGCCACGGTGCCCCTGGTACGGTTCCCGGGTCAGAGCTTCTTCACCACGCTCCGCAGGAAGCTCCACTGGGGCATCGGTACCGCCCGCCGACCGAGCGACGACTGGGACAGCGACGACCACGACTCGTTCAGCTATTGATCCGCCGGTAGGCGGGCCCCTATCATCCCCGATGCTCATAGAGCTCCGTATCGAGAACTTCGCTGTCATCGAGCGCCTCGCCGTCTCGCTGCAGCCGGGCCTCAACGTCCTGACCGGCGAGACCGGCGCGGGCAAGTCCATCATCGTCGGCGCCCTGTCACTGCTCCTGGGCGAGCGGGCCTCGTCCGAGGCGGTGCGGGCCGGCGCGGACCGGGCCCGGGTGGAAGGAGTCTTCGATGTGGCTGAGCGCCCCGACATCCTGGCGGCCCTGGACGAACAGGGAATCGCCGTCGAGGACGGCCTGCTCGTCCTCCGCCGCGAGGTGGCGGCAGAAGGACGCAACCGGGCATGGGTCAACGGCTCCGCCAGCACCGCAGGCCTGGTCGGCGAGCTGGGCAGCCGCCTGGTGGACCTCCACGGACAGCACGAGCACCAGGCCCTCCTGCGGCCCGAGGCGCAACGGGACATCCTGGACGCGTTTGCCGGCCAGGTGGACCTGGTGGCGGGAATCCGGACCGTATACCACCGGCTGACCAGGGCCCGCCAGGCACTCGAGAGCCTGGACGCGCGACGACGGGAGATCGCGCAACGGGTCGACTTCATCAGGTTCCAGCTCCAGGAGATCGAGCAGGCCGATATCCAGCCCGAAGAGGAGGAACGGCTCGAGGAAGAAGGCCGCAGGCTGGAGCACGCCGAGGACCTGGCTCGCCTGTCCGGATCACTGCACCAGGCCCTGTATGAAGGGGACGGCTCGGTGGCGGACGTGCTGGGGTCCCTGCGCAAGGAGCTGGACCAGCTCGTCAGGATAGACCCCGGCCAGGAAGACGCACGGGAGCTGCTGGAAACCGCATACTACCACGTGGAGGAGCTGGGACGGCGCATGGGCGAGTACGCCAGCCTGATCGAGCACGACCCCGGCCGGCTCGACTCCATCCAGCGGCGCCGCGACCTGCTCTTCCGCCTCAAGTCCAAGTACGGTCCCACCATCGACGACGTGCTGGCAACGGCCAGCAGTGCCCGCCAGGAGCTGGAGACCCTGGAGAACGCAGGACTGGAACGGAGCGCCCTCGAGCAGGAGGTGAGCAGCGCGATCGCCGAGCTGGATGCCCTGTCGCGACAGCTTTCCGCCACACGCGCCAGTGCCGCCAGCACCCTGGTCACGGAATTGACATCTGTCCTGCCAGCCCTGGGCCTGGAAGGGGCCACTTTCCAGGTGGGCATGAAGCCCCTGCCCGAACCGGGACCCAACGGCGCCGAACGGTTGGAGTTCCTGGTGGCAGTCAACAAAGGCTTCGAGCCACGGCCACTGTCTCGAGTAGCCTCAGGCGGCGAGCTGTCACGCATCATGCTCGCTCTCAAGACGATCCTGGCCAGGGTCGACGCCGTGCCAACCCTCGTCTTCGACGAGATCGACGCCGGGATCGGAGGACGAGTGGCCGTCCAGGTCGGCGCACAGCTGCGGAACGTGGCCGCGCACCATCAGGTGTTCGCCATCACGCACCTCCCACAGATAGCCTCCCGCGCGGAGCACCATCTCCTGGTCAGCAAGGACGAGCAGGACCGCGTCACGAGAACCTCAGTACAGCGACTCCAGGGGGAGAGCAGAGTGCGCGAGCTGGCGCGTATGCTCGGAGGCGACCCGGAGAGCCCCACAAGCATGGACCACGCCCGGGAACTCCTGGCCGTTACCTGAAAAACAGGCCGCCACCGCGACCGACTACCTCCCGCTCACCTTGACTCCGGGATCGAGCATAAATAAACTTCGCGACTACGGAATGGACCGGGATGGCCCGGCCAGGGAGCTTGGGTCCACGGCCGGGGTAACAGCTACGAGAATGATCGGACGCCCCAGTGGGCGTCATGGCCCTCACGCGGGACTAGCTCAGTTGGTAGAGCGTCTGCTTGCCATGCAGAAGGTCGCCGGTTCGAGTCCGGTGTCCCGCTCTGGTCCGCCTCGGCGTTGTGCCGAGAAGGTTGTACGGCGCCGTAGCCAAGTGGTAAGGCAGAGGTCTGCAAAACCTCCACTCGGCGGTTCGAATCCGCCCGGCGCCTCTTTCCCACAACGGTTTTTCGATTCGCTGTGCGCCGATTGTGCGCTGGCGGCGGCACAAACGAGAGGCGGAGCCCCGTAGGGCCCCGCCCCCATCGCTCCGGGTCTCTCGACCCGAACCGTCCACCGCCGGCCTGTCAGGCCTTCTCGTCCAACATGGACGGCAGGGTGCGCAGCTGCTCGATCTTGAACGTTCGGGGGCCGGCCGGGAGACTGACTTCCACCTGGTCACCCTCTCTCGCCCCCAATAGACCCCGGGCCAGGGGGGATGCCAAGGATATGTGGCCGGCGTCCAGGTCCATGAAGTCGCCGGCAACGATCGTATATTCGTGCTCGTCGCCCGAACCGATGTTGCGTACCTTCACCCAGCTGCCGAAACCCACCCGGTCCCTCGGGATGGACGACACATCGATGTTCGATAGCTCCCGCAGCCGCGCCGTTAGCTGGTTCAGCCGGGCCTGTACGAATTGCTGACGCTCGAGCGCCGACTTGTAGTCCGCGTTCTCCCGCAGGTCGCCAAGCTCCACCGCCGCCCTGATCCGGTCCGGCAGCTCCACCGTCAACTCGTACTGCAGGCGCTCGACCTCCGCCTCCAGCTTCCCTATGATTTCGTCAAGCATAGCGCGGAAGATACCAGCCAACCGCCACTTCCGGTACCCTCGCCGACGGGTGCCCGACCGGTCGCCCACCACCTGTTTCACATGACGGTACAGGGAACGGATTTTGCACCCCCAGGGCCTGCCGTCGGGCGCTGCTCGACTGTGCAATCGACCTCGACCGGAGTGAAGCCGTGTCCTGGAAGGCCTTGTCTGCGAGTGCCCGCAAACGTGTCGAACTGGCTGTCGCCGTGTCCCAGGAGAAACTCCTCTCCACACACGTCGACCACGCCCTCGACCTCATCGCCCTCGTAGACAAGCAGGTGGGGTTCTCCGATGCCCTGGAGATCTACGCCCGGTTGCTTCGCCTGGAGGAGGACGTTGCTCGCAACATCGCCACCAGGGCCCTCGCCATACTCGGGATGAAGGCGGAACAGCAGAAAGATTGGCTCGCCGAAGAGCAGGTGAGCGCCTCCGAGTCCGAAGACGACCAGGATACCGGACGCTCAGTCTTCGGTCAGCTACGCCAGAGACTCCGCGGGCGTGTCAAGGAGGACCTCCGCCGGAGGATCGAGTTCCTGGCCGCAAGAACCGAGGTCGCGCTCCTCAACACCCACGTCGACAACGCCCTGCACTTCGTCGACTTCCTCGAGGCCGAGATCAACGAGCGAGAGGCCGTCGAGCTCTACCTGGACGCACTCGATGTCCGGGACGCCATCGCAGAGGTCGTATACTACCTCTCCCTCTCACGACTCGCCGATCAAATCCTGCCCCCACAAGGCTCCGGTCACGCCGCGCTCCGGCAGTCGCCACCCGCCACCGCCAGAGTCCCCGAATCGTCCGCCGACTGAAGTCAGGCAGAGGCCCTCCGTAGCGCCGTCGGTACAGGTCCCAAACGTCCGCCACCACACTCCAAGCCGTCAGCGTCGGGGGCGGGCTTCGTCATGTAACCCTTGACCGCGGGGAGGCAATGCCGCACCATTACAACGCGAGAAATGGCGGAGCGAAATGCGGTCGGATGCGAATGTGTCATATTCGGGCTCAAAATCCTTCGGGATCTGTTTGTTGGCACCCGGATTGCAAACACCCGGCGGGACGTAACGGGATGCCGCCGGTCAGCCGGCTGGTGTGAATCCTGCACGAGTCCGAGACCGGGTCGCCCGGGCGGGAACCCGGTATGAGCAGTTGAGAGGTATGGGATCCATCACTGCAGCAAGGAGACCTCACATGATGAAACGTTCGGTGTTAGCCACCTTGGCACTGGCGGTGGCAGGGTCGGTAGCGCCCAGCCAGGCGGCCGCCCAGGTCTACCCGGATTATCGGTTCGATATCGGGGTGACGGGGGGTGGTTCTGTTCAGGCTAACTCCTGGGAGAATGACATCAGGTTCGAACCCGGTTGGCTGATTGGCGCGCAGGGGACATGGTGGTTTACGCCCTCCTGGGGTTTTCGGGTAAACTACTCATTTACGGACCGTCACCTGACGTCTGGCGATATGTTTGAGACCGACGAGGCGAATCGTCTGGTATCGAACGTGGGCCAGCACAACGCCACCGGCGACCTGATGTGGCGGCCGTTCGGGCTCGAGACGTGGCTGGGCGCGCCGTTCCTGGCGGCCGGTTTCGGTGGGAAGTTCATGACGCCGGCCGGTCACCTCGAGCATCCCACGGACGACGACCGGTACATGGGCTTCCAGGTTGGCGGCCAGGATTACGCTATCATGCGTGGCTGGGAGCTGGCAGGCCTGGTGGCCATCGGTACGGACTTCCGGTTGGCTCCGAATTTCGGCATCCGTCTGGAGTTCGGTGACCGGATCTTCGGTTCACCGATCCGGGGCGAGCAGTGGGCCCGTGTGGGTGACGTGGGGCACGAGCTGTACCTGCAGGCGGGTCTGAACCTGCTGCTCGGCCTGGTGCCGCCGCCGCCGCCGCCGCCGCCGCCGCCGCCATCGTCGTCGCCATCGTCGCAGCCCGCACCGCCCGCGACCTGCACCGAGT
>SLCC01000107.1 GCA_007126035.1 Gemmatimonadota bacterium | reverse complement strand
GCGTGGCTGTACCTGTCCGCGGTACCGTTCAGCGAGCTCGGCTTCCCGACGAACATCAGCGAGCGCGCGTACCCGTCCTACACCTCCGCGGCGCTGGGCGTCGTGGCGCCCCAGATCCTGGGGGTCGGTGCCCTCCTCGGAGGATTCTACTGGTACACCCAGCGACGCGAGCGCATCGCCGAGATGGAGTCGGCGGACGCCGAGGAAGGGAGCACCACGCCATGAGACACGAACAAGTCGATCGAAACCTCCTGACGTGGCCCACGGCGCTCCTGGCCGTCATCATGCTGGTGGGCTTCCTGGCAGCGCTCGTCCGGTTCCGTTACGGGCTGGGCGTCACCACGAACCTCACCGACGACTGGCCCTGGGGTCTGTGGAAGGGCTTCAACGTCCTGGTCCTCATCGCCCTGGGCGCGGGCGGGTTCACCTCGGCCGCGCTGATCTACATCTTCGGCGGCGAGCGCTATCACGGGCTGGCCCGGTCCGCGGTGCTCTGGGCCATCCTCTGTTACGGCTTTGCCGGGGCCTCCCTGGTGGTGGACATCTCCGTCCCATGGCGGATCGTGAATCCCATTTACATGTGGCCCTACGGCTCGGTGCTCTTCGAGGTGGCCTGGTGCGTCATCCTCTACCTCACCGTGCTGGCCCTCGAGCTGGCGCCCAGTGTGTTCGAGCGCTTCGGCTGGAGCCGGCTCGAGGAGGTATGGAGGAAGCTGGTCCCGGTGTACGCGGTGGCGGCCCTCACGTTCTTCACGTACATCATGACCCACTCGGTGGCGTGGATGGCGGCGGCGGCCGTCTTCTTCGTCTTCCTGGCCTGGTTCCTACCCACGGTCGAGCACCGGAGCAGCACCCCCGTGCTGCTCATCATGTTCGGGATCATCCTGTCGTCGCTGCACCAGAGCTCGCTGGGCTCGCTGTTCCTGCTCGTGCCCGAGAAGCTGAGCCACTTCTGGTGGTCCATGCGGCTGCCCGTGACCTTCCTGGCCTCGGCGGTGGCCGTGGGGTTCGCCGTTATCATCATCGAGCGGACCCTCAGCGCGTGGGCGTTCAAGCGCCCGGTACGGGATGACCTCCTGCAAGGCGTGGCCGGTATCGCCGTGGTCTTCCTCTGGGGCTACATCGTGATCCGCGCCCTGGACGTGACAGCCGTGGCAGCGGACGCGGCAGCCGCGGGACAGTTGGCCCTGCGGTTCGGGGGCACGGCCGAGGCAGCCCTCTTCTCCACGGAGATGGTCCTCGGCTTCCTGCTCCCCGCCGTGCTCCTGACCAGCCGGAAGGTACGGTACCACACGGCGGGTCGCCTCACCGCGGCGCTCATCCTGGTGGGCGGCGTGGCGCTGAACCGGCTGAACGTGGCCTTCATCGGGATGAACATGGAGGGGACCTACGTCCCGAGCCTCATCGAGGTGCTCATTACCGTGGCCACGGTGGCGGCGATCCTCTTCTTCTACACGTTGGCCGTGAAGCTGCTGCCCATCTACGACGCAGTGGACACGGCGGAGGAGCCGACCATGGACCGGCCGGCGGAGCAGGTCCGGGGGCAGAGGGCCCCTGCGGAGGTGGTGTAGCCGGGGAACCTGAGCATCAGCCCTCCAAAGGAGGGGCATATGGACGTGACAGGCACGCTGCCTGAGGACCTGGAAGCGGAGCTGAAGGCCGAGCTCGACGCCATGGACGCCGCCCGGGGTGCCGCCGGCGTATCCGACGACTACCTCCGGTTCTGCGAGCAGGTAGCCTACGCCCATACCAGGGCCCGAGCGGCGATCCGATCAGCCGTCAGTCGGCAGCCGGTGCCGAAGAACGTCGAGGCGGGGTCACGCCTCACCCTGGACGAGGTCAGCCTCGATGAGGCCGTGCTGATGACCCTCCTGGAGGACATCGCGCGCGCGTCGCGAGGCGAAGACCAGGTGGACCAGGTCAGGGCCCTGGCGACCGCTGCCCGCCAGGAGCCCGGCCTCCTGACCAGGCTCACGGCGGCCGCCACCCTGGGCGACGACGCCCGGCCCCTCCAGGAGGCGGCCCGACGCCTCGGCTTCCCGCCCCACGCTCTCCTCTTCATGGCCCGTCTGCTCGCCAGACCCTTCCTGGTGGAAGCACGGCTGCGCCGGGGAGAGGCGGCGGAGCTGGACGTGCGGAGCTCGGATACCCGGAACGGACGGTGCCCGACCTGCGGCTCCAGCGCCGGCCTGGCGGTTCTCCGGGCGGAGGACGGCGCGCGGCGCCTGTGCTGCCTGGGCTGCGACGAGGCGTGGCTGGCTCCCCGCCTCATGTGCGCGTCGTGCGGGACCCGTGACCAGGCCGAGCTCGCCACGCTGTGCGTGTCGGAGGGCGATCCGCGCTGGTTGGAGGTCTGCGACGCCTGCCGCCGTTACCTGAAGACCATCGATGAGGCCCGGCTGGCAGGCTACACCATCGTGCCAATGGCCGAGGACGCCTGTACCCTGCATCTCGACATGATCGCCGAGAAGGAAGGGTACGTTCGATCCGCCCTCTGATCCCGATGCAACCACAGTTGCGATGACGCACTCACCCCGTTCGGAGCATACCCCATGAACATGAGACTCGGTGCGGTTCTCGGTTTCGTCCTGGCCCTTGGCGTGGCCATCCCCGGAACGGCTCAGGTCCCGAGGCTTTCCATCGATGAAGACACCTGGCTCCAGCTCCGCTTCCTGGGCCAGGTCCAGATCGAGGCGGCAGAGAGAGGAGCGGGGGCGGACCTGGACCGCTGGGGCTACGAGTTCTTCACCCGCCGTGCCCGCATCATGGGTACCGGGTCGGTGCACCGGAACATCCGGTTCTTCTTCTCCACCGACGTGCCCAACACCGGGCGGCGAGACGTACCCAACGAGATGGTCTGGAACGACGGCTTCGTCGACGTTCAGCTCGACCCCGCCCTGAACATCTCCATCGGCCGTATCCTGGCTCCCTTCTCCCCCGACGTCCGCGCCAGCGCCGCCACGCTCCTGGGCATCGACTACAACCTGCACCTGATCAAGACGCCCACACTGGTGAACCGGGCGTTCTGGCGCGATGACGGCGTCGAGGCCCGGGGCGTCCTGGGCGGCGGGCTCATCGAGTACCGGGGCGGCGTGTTCAAGGGGGTGCGGGACGTGGAAAACAATGCGCTGCGCACCACCGGCATGGCCATGCTCAACCTCGGCGACGCCCAGCCCGGCTGGTTCTACAACCCCAACAGCCTGGGCTCCCTCCGGGTGCTCTCCTTCGGCGCGGGTCTGGACCGTATCCCCGACAACTCACCCGCAGGTGACCGGAGCCTGGCCTGGAACGTCTTCTCCATCCTCGAGCAGCCTCTGGGGGCGGGGGTCGTCAACGTCATGGCCAGCTACTTCGACTGGGACGGCCCCGGTTGGGTCGGCGGGTTCGAAGGCACTACCGCCGGGATCCAGGTGGGATACCTCATGCCGGCCGGACCCGGGGAAGGCCGCTGGCAGCCGGTGGTCCGGTGGCAGCATCAGGACAACCCAAACGCCGATTTCACCCTCAACACCCTGAACCTGGGGATCAACTACCTCCTCAAAGGGCACGCCATCAACTGGAAGCTGGACGTGGCCATCAACGACCGCCGGGTCGAGGGCGAAGCCGTGAGCGCGGTGCGGTTCCAGACCCAGGTCCTGTTCTGAGCTGGAGTCCCGCTTGACGAACCGGGAGAGGGGGAGGACCGCGGCCGCGATCAGCAGGGAGCGGTAGCGCCGAACCTCCGCTCTCGGCCGGCTCCCTTGACCCCCTCCACCCCGGTTCCTACCCTCATCAACGGGGTGGCGGCGGCCAGGTCGTCGTGGGACCCCATTCTTTTCCCGTCAGATCCGAGGACGCCATGCACGCGCCGAGTCCGGACGCTCCCCGCTCTCCCCGCGCTCCCCGCGCCAGCCGGGCTCGCGGGGCCCGCCGTGGCGCTTGCCTCAGGCCCGTTCGCCAAGAGGCCGGCGCCATCTTCTCTGTCCTGCTCACCGCCTTCCTCCTCTCCGGCTGCGGCTTCGCCTCGCCGGTGCCAGCGGTAGAGGCATACGATGTGGTAATCCTCGGCGGCCGGGTGATCGACCCGGCGTCGGGGCTGGACGGGGTGCGGAACGTGGGGATCCGCGCCGCGCGGGTTGTCACGGTGACGGAGGCGGCGCTGTCGGGCCGTGACACGGTGGACGCCCGGGGGCTGATCGTGGCCCCCGGTTTCATCGACATGCACGCCCATGGCCAGGACGAGGAGAACTACCGGTTTAACGCCATGGATGGCGTGACTACGGCGCTGGAGCTTGAGGTTGGGACGGGCGACGTGGCGGCGTGGTACGCGGAGCGGGCCGGCGGGACGCTGGTCAACCACGGCGTGACCGTGGGCCACATCCCGCTCCGGATCCGGCTCATGGACGACCCGTCGGATTGGCTGCCCAGCGGGCCGGCGGTGTACCGGTTGGCCGACGACGAGGAGATTGCCACGCTGCGGGCCGGGATCGAGCGCGGACTGGCCGAGGGTGCGCTGGGCGTGGGCTTCGGGCTCCAGTATACGCCGGGCGCGAGCCGGTGGGAGGTGCTGGAGATGTTCCGGGCGTCATCGTCGTACGGTGCGCCGGCGTTCGTGCATCTCCGGCACATGGGACACGTGGACCCGGCGAGCAGCGTGGTGGCGCTCCAGGAGGTGATCGCGGCATCGGCGCTCACGGGCGCGCCGCTCCACGTGCACCATGTCCACAGCATGGGGATCCTCGCTACCGAGCGGCTGCTGGCCATGGTGAGCGAGGCGCGGGCCCAGGGGTTGGACGTGACGGCGGAGGTCTACCCGTACGCCGCCGCCATGACGTCCATCGAGTCGGCGATCCTGGCGCCGGGGTGGCAGGAGGTTCTGGGCGCCGACTACGGCGACCTGGAGTGGGCGGAGACGGGGGAGCGGCTCACGGCCGAGACGTTCTACCGCTACCGGGAGCAGGGCGGCGGCGTGATCATGCACTTCATCCCCCGGGCGGCGAAGCGGGCGGCCCTCACCCACCCCGCGGTGGTGGTGGGCAGCGATGGCCAGCTCCGCGACGGCGTTGGCCATCCCCGCACCGCCGGCACCTTCGCCCGCGTCCTGGGCCGGTTCGTGCGCGAGGAGGGCTTGCTGGACTGGTCGGAGGCCGTCCGGAAGATGAGCACGATGCCGGCGCAGATCCTGGAGGCCCGGGCGCCGGACTTCGCCCGGAAGGGCCGGGCCCAGGAGGGCGCCGACGCGGACATCGTCGTCTTCGACCCTGCCAGCGTCATCGACCGCGCCACCTTCGAGCGACCGGCCACCTTCTCGGAGGGGATGCGTCACGTGTTGGTGAACGGCGTATTCGTGGTCCGCGACGGCGAGCTGCGCGCGGGCGCCCGGCCGGGCCGCGCGGTGCGGGCGCCGGTCCAATGACGCAAGTGCCCGCGGGGCGGGGCAGGCCGGGCACCGGCAGCTCGCATTGCGCAGGCCGGCCCGGCGTCCTATTACAACAGTGTCCCAAATCAATATAGGGAACGTAACTCTTGACGAAGAGACGCCATGAGGATTCGGCTGCCCTTGATCCTGTGCCTGCTCCTGCTCGCTCCGGGCGCGGCACAGACACAGACCACGCCCGTGGAGGGTCTGCGGGAGAACCCGCCGGCCGTACACGCCCTGACGAACGCCCGGATCGTGATCGAACCCGGTCGCACGGTGGAGAACGCCACGCTGGTGATCCGGAACGGAGTGATCGAGAGTGTGGGCGCGGACGTCAACGCCCCGCCGGATGCCCGGGTCTGGGACCTGACGGGGCGCACTCTCTACGCCGGCTTCATCGACGCCTACTCGGAAGTGGGCATGCGGACGGAGCTTCCCGAGGCGGACGCGGAAGCCGGGCGGGGCGCGGTCTACTGGAACCCGCAGGTCCGGTCGTTCGTAGACGCGGCGGCGGAGTTCTCCCCTGAGGACGACGACGCCCTGCGGGCCCTCCGGTCCCAGGGCTTCACCGTGGCCATGGCGGTGCCCCAGCTCGGCATGTTCCGGGGCCGGACGTCGGCGCTGAGCCTGGGCGGCGGGACGGTGGCGGACCGGGTGGTCCGCTCCGGGCTGGCCCAGTCCCTGACCCTGAGCCGGGACCGCGAGGTGGGGGGCACCTACCCCACGTCTTCCATGGGCGCCATCGCCTTCGTCCGCCAGACGCTCCATG
The DNA here is from genome assembly GCA_007126035.1 of Gemmatimonadota bacterium. Taxonomy (GTDB): domain Bacteria; phylum Gemmatimonadota; class Gemmatimonadetes; order Longimicrobiales; family RSA9; genus SLCC01. The sequence goes on along the minus strand of SLCC01000107.1, from coordinate 12,021 downwards.
ACACGGACTGGCACGCCCGGGCCCGGGCCGCCTACGAGCGGGACCCGCGGGGCGCGCGGCGGCCCGAGTCCAACGACGCGCTGCGGGCGCTGGTCCCGGTGCGGGAAGGGCGCCAGCCGCTCCTGGTGGAGACCCATAACGAGGAAGAGCTGCTGCGGGTGCTCCGGCTGCGCGATGAGCTCGGCCTCCAGCTCTGGCTCCGCGGGAGCGGCGGCGAGTACCGCATGCTGGAACAGCTGCGGGCGCTGGACGCGCCGCTGATCCTGCCGGTGAACTTCCCCGATGCGCCCACGGTGGAGCCGGTTGAAGAGGCGTTGAACCGGAGCCTGGCCGAGCTGCGGCACTGGCACCTGGCGCCGGAGAACCCCGGCCGCCTGGCCGCCGCCGGCGTTGAATTCGCCTTCACCTCGCATCAGCTCCGGGACCGGGGCCGGTTCCTGGACAATGTGCGCCATGCCGTTAGCCGCGGCCTGGCGCCGGAGCAGGCCCTGGCCGCCCTCACCATCGTCCCGGCCCGCTACCTGGGGGTCGAGCGCACCCACGGCACCCTGGAGCCGGGGAAGGTGGCGAGTGTGGTGGTGGTGGAGGGAGACCTCTTCCGGGATGACGACGCCGCCGTCGAGGCGGTGTGGGTGGACGGTGAGCGGTTCGAGGTCCGGCCGCCCGTGGGCGCCGACCCCCAGGGCGTGTGGGCGGTGAGCGCCCTGGGAGCTGAGCCCCTGGAGGGTGAGCTGAGACTGGAGGGGACGCGGCCGCGCCTGACCGGGACGTTCATCGCCCCTGGCGGCGAAGTTCGGCTGACGCGGGCCCGCGTGGCGGGCGACCCGCCCCGGGTCGAGATCTCGTTCCCCGGCGAGGTCCTGGGTGTGGAGGGGACGGTCCGGATGTCCGGCCGCGTCACCCGGGAGGAGATCCAGGGGTGGAGCGAGCTGCCGGACGGCCGGCGCGTCAGCTGGCGCGCGACGCGGGTCGAAGGAGAGCCCGCGTCGGACGGGGCTCCCCGGGCCGAGCGGGCCGCCGGCTCGGGCGGAGCCGCTGCGGGGACTGCCCTGGCTCTTTCCGACATCCGGCCCGCCATGGAGTTCGGCCGGGAGCGGCTCCCGGAGCGGCCGGACCACGTGCTGGTCCGCAACGCCACGGTCTGGACCATGGGTCCCCAGGGCGTGCTGGAGAACGCGGACCTGCTGGTCCGGCGGGGCCAGGTGATCCGGGTCGGGCAAGGCTTGTCGGCTCCCTCCGGTGCCGTGGTAATCGACGCCACGGGCAAGCACGTCACGCCCGGGCTGGTGGACCCGCACATCCATTCAGGCGTGTCGGGAGGCGTGAACGACGTGGGCAACGCCATCGTCCCGGAGGTCCGGGTCGGTGATGTCATGACCATGAACAACATCTGGACGTACCGCCAACTGGCCGGCGGCCTCACCTCCGCTCACGTGCTGCACGGCTCCGCCAATCCCATCGGCGGCGAGAACGTGCATGTGAAGATGCGCTGGGGCGCCCCGGCCGAGGAGCTGAAGCTGGAGGGCGCGCCCCGGACGGTGAAGTTCGCCCTGGGCGAGAACGTGAAGCGTCGTACCGGCCGCTACCCGGACACCCGCATGGGCACCGAGCAGGTCATCCGGGACCACTTCCAGGCCGCCCGCGAGTACGAGGCCGCGTGGCGGGAGTGGGAGCGGGGTCGCCAGCGAGGCATCCCGCCGCGGCGGGACCTGCGGATGGAAGCGCTGGTGGACATCCTGAACGGCCACGTCCAGATCCATGCCCACGCCTACCGCCAGGACGAGATGCTCATGCTCATGCGCCTGGCGGAGGAGTTCGGTCTCACCGTCTTCGCGTTCCACCACGCCCTGGAGGGCTTCAAGATAGGCCCGGAGCTGGCTCGCCACGGCGCCGGCGCGGTGGTCTGGAGCGATTGGTCGTCGTTCAAGGTGGAGGCCTACGACGCCACGGTCTACAACGCCCGGCTCCTGAACGATGCCGGCGTGCTCACGTCGCTCCACTCCGACAACAGCCAGATCGCCTCCCGCATGAACTGGGAGGCGGGCAAGCTGCTGCGGACCGGCGTGAGCGAGGACGACGCCCTGGCCATGGTGACCATCAACGCCGCCCGCCTGGCGGGTATCGGAGACCGGGTGGGCTCGCTGGAGCCGGATAAGGACGCCGACTTCGTGATCTGGAGCGGCCACCCTCTGTCCACCATGACCAGGGCGGAGCAGACCTGGGTGGACGGCCGCAGGTATTTCGACATCGAGGAGGACCGCCGGCTCCGCCAGCAGGTGGAGCGGGAGCGGGCCCAGCTCATACAGTTGATCCTGAACGAGCGGTAGTCATCATGAGAATCCTTAATAGAGTTCGACCCGTGCCCGCCCTCTGCGCCGGTCTGCTGGCGGCCCTCATGCTGGCCACCGCGCCGTCGCTGGAGGCCCAGATCCCGGCCCCGCCCCAGGCCCGCCCCGTCGCCCTGGTGGGCGGCACCATCCACACCGTGAGCCAGGGCGTGATCGAGCGGGGCACCCTGGTGTTCGAGGAAGGCAGGATCACCGCCGTGGGCGCCGACGTGGCCGTTCCCGCGGGTGCCGAGCGGGTGGACGTGACGGGTCGTCACATCTATCCCGGACTCATCGACGCCCACAGCAACATGGGGCTATTCGAGATCGGCGGGATCGACCAGGCCATCGACCTGAACGAGCTGGGGCCCTTCAATCCCAACGTCCGTGCCCACGTGGCCTTCCACCCCGCCAGCCGCCACATCGGCGTAGCCCGCTCCAGCGGCGTGCTGGTGACCGTCTCCGCCCCGACCGGCGGCCTGATCTCCGGGCTGGCCGCCGCCATGATGATGGAGGGCTGGAACTGGGAGCAGATGACCGTGGCACCGGAGGTGGGGCTGATGGTCAACTGGCCGTCGCCTTTCAACCAGCGGCTCTACACCCGTGGGATCCGCCAGCTCCGCGACTTCTTCGCCGCGGCCAGGGCCTACCAGGTCGCTCACGCTGCGACGCCCGGCGGGCACGCCACCGACGCGCGGCTGGCCGCCATGGGCCCCGTCCTGGACCGACAGGTGCCGGTGGTGGTCAGCGCCAATGAGCTGCGCCAGATCCAGGACGCCATGGACTGGGCCGCGGACGAAGGGATCCGCCTGGTTATCCTCGGCGGGCGGGACGCGGGCTTCATTGCCGATGAGCTGGCGCAGCGTGACGTGCCCGTGCTCCTCAGCTCGGTCCTGACGTCGCCGAACCGGGCGTGGGAGCCGTATGACGCCGCCTACTCGCTGCCGGCCCGGTTGCACCAGGCCGGCGTCCGCTTCGCCATTGCAGGGGGCTCCGCCGCCGCCTACGCCAACCGGTTGCCTTACGAGGCGGGCGCCGCCATCGCCTTCGGCCTCCCAGCCGACGAGGCGCTCCGGGCGGTCACCCTGCGGCCCGCCCAGATCCTGGGCATCGACCACCGGGTGGGCTCCCTGGAGCCCGGCCGCGATGCCACCCTGATGATCACCACTGGGAACCCCCTGGAGTACTCGACGGTGGTGGAGCAGGTCTACATCGCCGGCCGGCAGGTGGACATGCGGGACGCCCACCGCCAGTTTTTCGAGCGCTACCAGGAGAAGCTGCGCCAGTTCTCCGCGGAGGAGGAGCAGGTGGTTTCGCCGTAGAGGCGGGGCCGTAGCTGCAGGGCCACAGAACAGGAGCCGCCCGGTGACAGCCTGCCTGCCTACCCCAACAGGCTCAGGACCCGCCGTCGGCGAGGCGCAGGGGCAGGCGGGGTGGAGAGCCGTGGTGGGGTTCGGCCGATGTCGGAGCGGCCGGGCCGGCGGTGGCCAGGACTGCCTTGAGACGCACGAACTCCGCGGTGGTGGCCGGTAGACTCATGGTGCGGGTGTAGTGCCGGATCGCCTCGCTGGTGGTCCTGTGCTCGGCCAGGATCCGGACGAAGGCGAGAGCATGACGGACGTGCGCGTCGACGAGAGACAGCTCTACCCGGGCCGCGTGCACCTCCACCCACTCCCTGAGGTCGTGGTGGACACGGCCGCGCAGCCGCAGGACGAGGCGGCGAAGGACCGAGGGCGTAGCGGTGAGCCGGGGAGCCGTCCCGTCCGCTCCGATCTCCTGACCCAGGGCGGCCACCACGCGTTCCCGGATCCGCCATTCCTGGCCGAGATCCAGGGAGTGGAGGCGGAGGTAGGCATCCAGGAGCCGCTCGACCGGGACCCGGTCCGCCCCGCGCTCCACCAGCTCCAGGGCCGAGGCAACGTGAAGGTCCAGGACCTCCTCGGCGGCGACTGCGGCGGCCATGCGCAGACGTTCGTCAGCCTCTGTCGGGATGCGTGAGCCGTAGAACAATGGAGCCATGCCGTAGCCTCGCGGAAAGGAGTGCAGCGGGATTCCGAGAGGCAACTGTCACACCGCCGCGCCCGGGCGCGGCTGCGGAAGGTACAGGTTGCTTCAAGGTAAGCATTTGCGGCCGTCTGTCTCGGGCCTCCCGCGGTGTCGCCGGCGTGCCTGTCGGACATTATTTTCTTCCCTCCGGCACTTCTTGGTGGCTGCGACTGCGGGCTTACTGTGTTCGCAGGGGGGGTGGGCGCTGGGGCGCGCGAAACCTGGTCCCCTTGTTGGACCCGGCCCTGGCGTTGTCTATTGGGTGGGATGTCTGACCCGCGCCACCACCACAGCCATGGCGACCCTCCGCCCATCTCGGCTATCCTGGTCCGCCTGGTGGACCGGGCGGGCGAGCGGATAACCATGAGCGAGATGGTGGACGTGGTAGGTGGTCGCGGTTTCGGCGTGGTCCTGATCGTCTTCGCGCTCCCGGAGACGGTCCCCATGATCGGATTGTCACTGATCCTGGCCATTCCCATCGGTCTGGTCGGCGCCTACATGCTCGTGCACGGCGAGGTGGTGGTGCTGCCGAAGCGGGTCCGGACGTGGTCCATCAAGCGCAGGCACCTCGAGTCGGCGGTCCGGCGGATGTTGCCGGTCCTGCGCTGGGCTGAGCGGAAGTCGCGGCCCCGGCTCAGCCGGCTGAGCAGCGCCTGCAGGGCCCAGGGCGCCGTCTGCCTCCTCATGTCCCTGATCCTGGCCTTTCCCATGCCGGGCCTCAATATCCTGGCGGCGTTCGCCGTGTTGGGCATCGGCGTCGGCTTGCTTCTCCGCGACGGTGGGATCATCGCCGTCGCCTTCGGGTTGGCCGCTCTGGCTGCGCTGGGGATGGTGGCGGTCCTGGTGGGCGCCATCACCCTGGCAACTTAGCGACGCAGCCGCCTTGACCAGTCTGCCGGCGGACCACTACCTTCGTGACGACATAACACGGACGGGGTCAACCGGAAGCCGGTGAGAAACCGGCGCGGCCCCGCCACTGTGAGAGGCCCGGACGCAGTGTCCGGACGGCCCGCTCAACCCGCCACTGGGTGAGGACCCGGGAAGGCGAGCGACGCCGCCTCGAGCCAGGAGACCGATCCTGTCCGTGCCCGAAGTTGACCCTTCGAGGGAAGGGGGGTGGGCGCCCGAGATCAGCCGGATCATCGTGGCCCGTTCCCCTGAGAGGGAGACGGGCCTCTGTTCGCTCACAATCATACGGCCCTCGGTGCCCTGGCGGCACTCACGCTCGCGCTGGTCGCGGGCGCTTGCCAGGACGTTCATGGCGGGGCTGATCCGGGTGGCGTAACCGTCACGGACGCCGCCGGCCGTACCGTGACGGTGGCGGAGCCGGCCCGGCGAGTGGCCTCGCTCATACCCTCGGCCACGGACTGGCTGGTGGCCATGGGCGCGGCCGACCGGCTGGTGGCGCGGACCGATTACGACCGCTCCCCACTCCTGGCGGACGTGCCCTCGGTGGGCGGCGGACTGGCCCCGAGCATTGAATGGCTGGCCGCGCACCGGCCGGACCTTGTTATCGCCTGGGCGGACGGTCCGAGCCGCAGCACCGTGGGCCGCCTCGAGGCGCTCGGGATCCCCGTGTACGTCGCGCCCGCCGAGACCATCGACGAGGCGTTCGCCATCGCGGGGGACCTGGGCCGCCTGCTCGGGCTGGAGCCGGCGGCCGAGTCCGTGATGGCCGAGGCCCGCGCCGGGTTGGACCGTGTCCGCGCGGCGGCCCGGGGCCACGGCGATCCCGCGACCCTGATCCTCGTCGGCCTCGACCCCATCACGGCGGCCGGACCCGGCACGTTCATCGACGAGCTCCTGGGTGTGGCAGGGGGGCGCAACGTCCTGGCCGACCTGAGTCTGGCCTGGCCGCCCCTCTCTCTGGAGGAGGTGGTGCGGCGGGACCCGGACGTCATCATCCTCGGCTCCGGCGCGGATCCGCCCCTCGGTGTCCTTCGTTCGCGGCCCGGGTGGCGCGGCCTTTCCGCCGTGCGCCACGGCCGTGTCTACCCGGTGGAGCCGGATGTCTCGCACCGATGGGGCCCACAGCTCCACGAGACGGCGCGGCTCCTGGCCGATCACGTCCACGGCTCGGAGCGCCGGTGAAATCCGCCGCCCTCCCGATCCCCGCCCGCTTGCTCACCCTCGCCGTCCTCCTGGGCGTCGCGCTGGTCCTGAGCGTGGCGGTCGGGGCCGTGCCCCTGGCGCCGGGCGCCCTCCTCGACACCATCGCCGGCCGCGGCGACCCGGTCACCCGCGCCATCGTGCTCGACCTGCGCCTGCCGCGGGCTGCCCTGGCCGCCCTGATCGGGGCCGGGCTGGCAGTGGCTGGCGCCGTGTTCCAGGCGCTGCTCCGGAACCCGCTGGCGGAGCCGTACATCCTGGGCGTCTCCGGCGGCGCCGCCGTGGCGGCGGTGGTCGTGCTCGTCGCCGTCGGGACCGCCGCGCCCTGGGCCGTCCCCGCCGCCGCCTTCGCCGGCGGCGTGGGGGCCATACTCCTGGTATTCCGCATCGCCTCGTCGGCGGGGCCGGTGCTGGATACGCGTGTCCTCCTGCTGGCTGGCGTGGTGGTGGGCGCGTTCTTCAACGCCATCATCCTCCTGCTCCTCACCTTCGCCCAGGTCGAGACGTTCCGCTCCGCCGTCTTCTGGATGATGGGCAGCCTGGCGGGCGCCTCGTGGGCCGCAGTCGCCATGCTGGGCGTCTACCTGGTCCCGTCCCTCGTGCTCCTGCTGGCCCTGGCCCGACCGCTGAACCTCATGGCGCTCGGGGAGGAGACGGCGCTGTACCTGGGCACGCGCGTCGAGCGCGTGAAGTGGACCGCTTATCTGGTCGCCTCGCTGCTCGTGGCGGCCGGCGTGGCGGCGGCAGGGATCATCGGCTTCGTCGGGCTCATCGTGCCCCACGCGCTGCGGCTGATCTGGGGCGCCGACCACCGGTTCCTCCTGCCAGGCAGCGCGTTGGCCGGTGCCGCCTTCCTGCTCCTGGCCGACACGGCGGCGCGAACGGTGGCGGCGCCCGTCGAGCTTCACGTGGGCGTCGTCACCGCGCTCATCGGTGTGCCCGTCTTCGTGGTCCTCCTGACCCGCAGGCCGGCATGATGTACGAGGTCCGCGCCGTCTCGTTCCGCTACCCGGCCGCCGCGGCCGACGCCCTGGACCGCGTCGACGTCCAGGTCCCCACCGGCTCGTTCTACGCCGTGCTCGGGCCCAACGGGTGCGGCAAGACCACGCTCCTCCGTCTCCTCCTGGGCGCCCTGGAGCCACGGGACGGAGTGGTCCGCTACGAGGGCCGCCCGGTGAGCGACTGGTCCCGCCGGGAGATGGCGCGGCGCGTGGGCGTCGTGGCCCAGGTGGAGCCGCTTGTCTTCCCCGTCTCGGTCCGCGAGCTCGTGGGCATGGGCAGATACCCGCACCTGGGGAGCTGGCGGCCCGAAGGGCCCGTCGACCGCGCTGCCGTCGAACGGGCCATGGAGGTCTGCGACGTCGCCGACCTCGCCGCGCGGCCGGTGGACACCCTGTCCGGCGGCGAGAGGCAGCGTGCGCGCCTGGCCCGCGCCCTGGCCCAGGAACCCGATACCCTGGTCCTGGACGAGCCCACCGCGTCCCTGGACGTCGCCCACGAGATGGGCATCTTCGAGTTGCTCCGGGACCTGGCCGATCGGGGCGTCACGGTGCTCATCGTGACCCACAACATCAACGTGGCAGCCCGCTACGCCGACCGGCTGCTCCTCCTGGACGCCGGCCGGGCGGCGGCGGAAGGTGAGCCCTCGGCCGTCTTCACCACCGACACCCTCCAGCGAGTGTACAGGTGGCCACTCGCCGTCGCGGCCCACCCCGGGGAGGGGCCGGATGCGGGGGCGCCGCAGGTGATACCGCTCCGGGGCGGAGGGACGCCATGACGCGCGCACTGGCGACGGCGGCCCTGCTGCTCCTGGTCCTGGCGCCCTCGCCGGCCGCGGGCCAGCGACCGGGCGAGCTGCGCGGCCGGGTCACCGACAGGCTCACGGGCGAGCCGGTCGGGGATGCCCTCATCGATTTCCCGGCCCTGGGGCTCTCGGCCCGCGCGGCCTCCGATGGCAGTTACGCCATTACCGGGATCGAGGCGGGCCGACAGGAGGTCCGGACCTCCGCCGTCGCCTACCTGGAGCACCGGACGGAGGTGTGTATCGGCAACGGCCGCATCGAGCGCCTCGACATCCAACTGGCGCCACAGGTCGTGGAGCTGGACCGGATCCGCGCGCAATCCCCGGCCGGGCTCCGCAGCGTTCGTCTGGACCTTGCCCAGATACGGGAGAGCGGCGCGAGCACGGCCGGCGAAATCCTCGAGGGGGTGCCCGGCGTGGTCGTGCACCGGCGGGGGGGGTCGGGCCCGGCCACAGTCTCGATACGCGGCGGTGATCCCGGCCATGTGCTGGTGCTGCTGGACGGGATGGCCCTGAACGACCCGGTCACCGGCGCCGCCGACGTCTCCACCGTCTCCCTGGCGACCGTCGAGTCCATCACCGTGCAACACGGCGCCCAGACCGCGCGCTACGGGCCGGGCGCCATGGCTGGCGTGGTCGTGATCGAGTCCAGCCGGCCGGAACCCCGGCTGAGACTCCAGGCCACCCGAGGCTCGCTGGGCGAGCGGCGCGGGGCGGCTGCATTGGGCACGACTTTGGGCGACTGGCGTATCGACCTCTCCGGCCGGGCCGAACAGGTGGACGGCGGCTTCGACTACCGCATCCCCGCCGAGGCGGGCGGCGGAACGAGCACGCGCTCGAACGCCGACCTCAGCGGGATGGGTGGGCTGCTCACCGCCGAGGCGGAGCTGGCGGGGGGCACCTTCCGGGCGCTGACGGGCGGCGACCGTATGCGGCGTGGTCTGCCCGGCAGGGGGCACGCACCATCGCCGGAGGCGCGGCAGGCCCTCGACCGGGCCAGGCTGGGCGCTGACTGGCGACGGGCCGGGTCCGTCTGGTCACCGGAGGTGAGGCTCCAGCTCGTCGAGCAGCGAGTGGCTCACCGGGACCCGGCGCCCCCGGGCGGCCTCGCCTATGACGACACCGCACAGCTCAGCGAGCTGCGTGGGGAGATCATGATGGGGCACGCAGGGGCGCCAGGCCGGGTCGGCGACCGGCTGGAGCGCTGGACCGCCGGCCTCCAGCTCTCACGCCAGGTGGTGGAGGCCGACGCGCTGGACCCCGAGGCCCCAACCACCCGCGTCCGTGCGGGCGCCTTCATGCGGGGTGAAAGCACGGCTCAGCTCGGCCCCGCCGTCCTCTCCGGCAGCCTCACGGGCCGGCTGGACCATGACGGAGTTGACGGAACGCGCCCCACCTACGCCGCCACCGCCAGAGTCGACCTCGGCCTCGTCACCGTCCATGGCCGAGCGCTCAGCAGCTATGCGCCCCCCACGCTCGGCGACCACTTCTTCCGGGAAGGCGTGGCGGTGGAGCCCAATCCGGGGCTGCGGGCGGAGCGCGTACCGCTCGAGCTGGAGCTGGGGATCGCCGGCCGGCACCGCCTCGGCCCGACCGACGCCGAAGCCTCCCTCACCATCTTCAGTGGCGACGTGCGTGACATGATCGTGTGGGCCCCGGATTTCCGCTTCGTCTGGCGCCCCACCAACGTGGACGTGCGGCGCTGGGGCGGCGAGGCCTCGGCCCAACTCCAACTGCCGGCCCAGCTGCGGGCCACCGGCTCGTTCGCCCTGGCCTCGGTCACGTACGACAGCCCCCGGGCCAATGGCGCCCAGGTCGCCTACCGGCCTCGCCATTCCGGGCGCATCGGCCTGGACTGGCGACCGGGCCAGTGGCGCGCCGCGCTGACGGCCGACTACACGGGCGAGCGCTACCCCAGCGCCGCCCGCGTCAACCGTCTGCCGCCGTTCTGGCAGACGCGCCTCTCCGCCGGGCGCCCATGGCGCCTGGGCGATTGGCATGGCGACGTGGCGCTCCACGTGGACCGGATCCTCGACGAGAAGCAGTCCCTGATCTTCGGCTTTCCGGAACCGGGACGAACCTTCCACCTGCGCGTCGATCTCGAGCGGCGTCTGACGCGCTGAACCAACACCAACACGACCTCGAGGTGCACATGAATTCGGTATGGTCCCGCACGCTGAGTGGCCTGGCGCTCACCACCATTGTGGGTCTCGCGGCCTGCGGCGATTCCACTGGTCCCGAGGTGGTGCCCCCGGAGCAGGTCGCCGTGGTCGTCAACAGCGTGGACAACTCTCTCACGGTCTTCCCCGTGGCCGACCCGGCCGCGAGCATCACCATCGGTCTCGGCGGTGATGGCACGCCGGTGGGTGCCGCCGTTGCGGGCAACATCGTGGTCGTCCCGCTGGGGTTGACCCCCGCCGTCGCGGTGGTGGACCTGGGCACGGGGTCGGTCAGGCATACCATCGCGCTGCCCCAGGGCTCCGGCGCAACCGGTGTCGCCTTGGTCGGCACGGAGATGGCCCTGGCCACCAATCCCCAGCTCAACACCGTGTCCGTCCTGGACCTGGTGGTGGGGACGCGGGTCGCAGAGATCCCTGTGGGGCAGCACCCGGCGGTGGCGGTGGCCGATGAGGAGTTCGCCTATGTGCTGAATCGATGGCTGGGCCCCGATTTCCAGCCAGCAGGGCCCGGTACCGTCAGCGTGATCGAGCTCTCCACCCTGGAAGTGGTCGCCACCATCTCGTTGACCGGCACCAACCCCGGCGCCGCGGTCCTGGATGGCAATCGGCTGTATGTCCTGCATGCCGGGACCTGGGATGGGAACGACGGCTCCCTCTCCATCGTCGACAGCTGGGCGCGCACCGAGATGGAACATGTGACCGGGTTCGGCAACTTCCCCGGCTCCCTGACCCGCGGCCCGGACGGCAGGCTCTACACCGCCTCGTTCTCCTACGGCGTCGCTATCTGGGACCCGGGCACAGGCGCGTTCGCGCGATCGCCCGACGACGCCGTGCAGCCCGGTGGCATGACCGCCGTATCCGACGTGGGATTCGACCAGGAGGGGCGGCTCTACGCGCCCCGGCCGTTCTGCTCCCCGGGCGAGCCCGACCTGGTTTTCCGGCTGGGCACCGGCTTCGAAGTCGACACGGAAATAGCTGTCGGGAACTGCCCCACCGCCATCCTCTTCACGGCCACAGGATGAGGGTGCCCGGTCCGATAACGACACGCATTGTGCTATCCTCGCTACCGGCCACGAAACGATTGCGGCAGCGGAATCGTGGCGGTATTCTGCGCGTGAATGAGGAGTCTCCCATGGATCTCGACATTCCCCTCCGTAACGAGACCACGACCCTCTTCGGCGGGCTCGGCGTCGACGAGACGGCCGCCGCACTCGATGTATCGCCCCGCACCGTGAAGACGGACTGGGCCGTGGCGCGCGCATGGCGGCCGGTACCGCCGCCCTCCCGCCCGGGGCCCGTCGTTCCAACCCCGGCCCCGGGATGGCGCGCACCCGGCCGCGCCGTGCGAGGCCTCCTGACAGGGGCGACTGAGCGATGCTCAGGCCTCTACCGGCCTCTGGCTCCAACGGCGCATCTCCTGCCCAGGAGGGAGTCGTGCTAGTGGACCGAATCCGAAGTTCCGATGGCATTCGAGCGCGCCTACGCGCCCCCTGCGGCGTTACGCCTCCTCGGAATAGCGTTGCTATGCCTGCGTCGGCGCGCCTTGCCGGAGGCGCGC
>SLCC01000136.1 GCA_007126035.1 Gemmatimonadota bacterium | reverse complement strand
CCAGCGGCGCCATCAACGTCTGCACCGGCCGCTCCATCTCCATCGCCGAGCTGGCCAGGGTCCTGGCACGCCGGCTGGGCGCCGACCTGGATCCCCAGGTGACCGGCCGGTTCCGCGCCGGCGACATCCGCCACTGCTTCGGCGACCCCGCCGCCGCCGCCAGCGGCATGGGGTTCCGCGCCCGCGTCGACCTGGAGTCCGGCCTCGAGGAGCTCCTGGCATGGGCCCGCGACCAGGACGCCGCCGACCACGTGGCCACCGGCGTGGCCGAGCTGGAGCGCCACGGTCTCGTCCGCTGACCGGGAGGAGGGGGGGAGTGGACTCGGATTCCGCGTCGCCCCGTTGGACCTCCAGGCGCGAACACCTTAAGCTGGGTGGCCGGAACGTGAACGCATCGAGGCAGTGAAGGGACGGACAGCGTGTGCGGCATCTGTGGCGATCTGACGACTACCGGGGAATCGGCGTCTGTCGCCGCCCTCCAGGCCATGACCGAGTGCATGCGGAGTCGGGGGCCGGACTCCGGCGGGCTGTATCATCAGGACGGGGCGGGCTTCGGGCATCGTCGCCTGAGCGTCATCGATCTGAGCGCGGCGGCGCAGCAGCCCATGGTCGACAGCGAGCTGGGGCTGGCCATGGTCTACAACGGCTGCGTCTACAACTTCCCGGAGCTGCGCGAGGAACTGGAGGGGAAGGGCTACCGGTTCTTCTCCAACGGTGACACGGAGGTGGTGCTCAAGGCCTACCACGCCTGGGGCACCGACTGCGTGCGTCGCTTCAACGGGATGTTCGCGTTCGCCATCCGGCAGCGGGACACGGGCCGGGTCGTCCTCGCCCGGGACCGGCTGGGGATCAAGCCGCTCTACTACACGGACACGCCGGGCGACGGGCTCCGGTTCGCGTCCTCACTGCCGGCGCTGCTCCGGGCGGGCGGCGTGGACACGGAGATCGACCCGGTGGCCCTCCACTACTATCTGACGTTGCATGCCGTGGTCCCGGCCCCGCGCACCATCCTGAAGGGCGTGCGCAAGCTCCCGCCCGCCACCATCATGACGGTGGAGCCGGGCGGCGAGCGCCGCTTCGAGACGTACTGGCGGCTGGAGTCGAACCCGGACCCGGAGCTGGCGGGTCTCGGCGAGGAGGACTGGAAGCGTCGTCTGCTGCAGGAGCTGGAGGCGGCGATCCACCGGCGGATGATCGCCGACGTGCCGGTGGGCGTGCTCCTCTCCGGCGGGCTGGACTCCAGCCTGGTGGTGGGTATGCTGGCGGCGAACGGGCAGCAGGGGCTGGAGACCTTCTCCATCGGGTTCGAGGCCGTGGGCGAGGAGGCGGGCGACGAGTTCCAGTACTCCGACATCGTGGCGGAGCGGTTCGCCACCCGGCACCACAAGATGCGGATCAGCCCCGAGCGGACGCTGGAGAGCCTGGGCGGCTGCATCGCCGCCATGAGCGAGCCCATGGTCAGCCACGACGCCATCGGCTTCTACCTCCTGAGCCAGGAGGTCTCGCGGCACGTGAAGGTGGTGCAGTCGGGCCAGGGCGCCGACGAGGTCTTCGGCGGCTACCACTGGTACCCACCCATGATGGAGACCGACCACGCGCTGGCCACCTACGCCCGGGCCATGTTCGACCGCGACCACGACGAGTACGCCCGGACCGTGCACCCCAGGCTCGCCGGCGACGACCACACCACGGCGTTCGTCGCCCAGCACTTCGCCGGGCCGGGCGCGGACCGTGCCATCGACAAGGCGTTGCGCATGGACACCACCGTCCTCCTCGTGGACGACCCGGTGAAGCGGGTGGACAACATGACCATGGCCTGGGGCCTGGAGGCGCGGGTCCCGTTCCTGGACCACGAGCTGGTGGAGTTCGCGGCCCGCATGCCCGCCGAGCTGAAGGTGCGCGAGGGCGGCAAGTACATCCTCAAGGAAGCGGCCCGGTCGGTGATCCCCGCAGAGGTCATCGATCGGCCCAAGGGATACTTCCCGGTCCCCGCACTGAAATACCTGCGAGGCCAGTTCCTGGCAACGGTCCGTGACGCGCTCACCGCCGACACCGCGCGCCAGCGCCGGCTGTTCAACCACCACTACGTGCACGAGCTGTTGGCCGACCCCGAGCGGCACATCACGCCGCTGCGCGGGTCCAAGCTGTGGCAGCTCGGGCTCCTGGAACTCTGGCTCCAGGCCCACGACATTCACTAGTGGCCCCACCAGGCCTCGACGACTTCCGCCGTTCAGGGTACCTTCCACACATGCGATACCTAGTCACGGGCGGAGCCGGGTTCATCGGCTCACACCTGGTGGAGGAGCTGCTCGGCCGGGGCCAGGAGGTGGTGGTCCTGGACGACTTCTCCACGGGCCTGCGCCAGAACCTCGAGCCCTTCGCCGGGCGCTTCCGGCTCATCGAGGCCAGCGTAACCGACCCCGCCGCCTGCGCGGAGGCGTGCGACGGCGTGGACTACGTGCTGCACCAGGCGGCGCTGGGCTCCGTGCCGCGCTCGGTGGCCGACCCGGTGACCACCCATGACGTCAACGCCACCGGCACCCTGAACCTGCTCCAGGCCGCGCGGGGGGCGGGGGTGCGACGCGTGGTGGTGGCATCGTCGTCGTCCGCCTACGGAGACACCGAGGAGCTGCCCAAGCACGAGGGCATGCCGCCCCGGCCCAGGTCGCCCTACGCCGTCTCCAAGGTGACCGGCGAGCAGTACTGCCGCGCCTTCCACGCCAGCTACGGCCTGGAGACCGTGGCGCTCCGCTACTTCAACGTCTTCGGGCCACGCCAGGACCCCGGCTCGCAGTACGCCGCCGTCGTGCCACTGTTCATGTCCGCCGCCCTCGACCGTCGCCCGCCCACCATCTTCGGCGACGGCGAGCAGAGCAGGGACTTCACCTACATCGGCAACGTGGTGGACGCCAACCTCCAGGCCTGCACCGCCGGGCCCGGCGCCACGGGCGAGGTCTTCAACATCGGCGCCGGCAGCCGCACCACCATCAACCAGCTGTGGCGCGCCATCAGCCGCCTCCTGGACGCCGGCGACGTCCAGCCCCGCCACCAACCGCCTCGACCCGGCGACGTGCGCCACTCCCTGGCCGCCCTCGATCGGGCCACCGCCGCCCTGGGATACCGGCCCACCGTCGACGTCGACGAAGGCCTGAGACGCACCGCCCGCTGGTACAGCTCCGCCAGCCAACCGGTACGGGGATGACGGGATGAACAGCTGCCTGCGCCGACCGCTGGAATCGCCCGGCCATCTGCTGCGCGCCGGGCGCCAGCTGCTGCCCGCCGCCGGCCGCGCGCTACGCGCCGGGCGTCATCTGCTGCGCGCCGGGCGCCAGCTGCTGCCCGCCGCCGGCCGCGTGCTGACCGCCGCGAGCCTGCTGCTGGGCGCCGTCGTCCTGGCCGGCTGCGAGGACAACGAGCCCGCCATCGCCCGGGGTGACCGGCTCTGGGCCGACTCCGCCTTCGGCCACGCCCTGGCCGAGTACCGCCTGGCGGTGGCGCAGCGGGACGACGACCACGCCCGGGCACGGCTGGCCCACACCCACGCGCGACTCGGTCAGTACCCCGAGATGTCCAGCCTCTACCGGGAGATCCTGCCCCGCAACCCGGAGCTGGTGGACCAGGCCGTGTACGACTACCTGCACGTGGCCCAGCGGGCGTCCCGGCGACGGGATGCCTTCACCGCCGCCATGGCCATCGGGGACGCCATGGCCCTGCGGCCCGAGCTCCGGCCCCGGGAGTTCTTCCTCACCGTGGCCCGCTTCCACCGGCAGCGCGGCGATACCGAGCAGGCCATGGCCCATTACTCCCGCGCCATCACCACGCTGCCGCCCGACTCCGCGCCACGGATCCTCTTCGAGATGGGCGTGCTCCACGAGGAGGCCGGCCGCTGCGACACGGCCGTCGAGTACTTCACCGCCTTCCGCAATCTCGGCCAGCGCGACCAGTGGCGGCTCCGGAACCTCCTGGGCGAGGCCCGCTGGCACATGGGCAACTGCTCGTTCCGCCTGGCCAGGGACGCGCGCGGGGAGGGCCAGGCCAGGCAGGCCCTGGTCCACCTGGACACCGTCGTCAGCCTCGGCGAGCCCGAGCACCTCCTCGACCAGGCATGGCTCGATCGCGGTGAGATCCTCTACGGACTCGGCCGCTTCGATGACGCCCTCGAAGCATACCGCATGGTCCTGGAACGCAGCCCCGCAAGGACCGGCGCCCTGGTCGAACGGGCCCAGCAGCGTATCGACGAGATCCGCTTCGGACCGCGGCCCGACATCGACATCGAGCAGCCGCCCGACACACCGCCCGACACACCGCCCGACCCCTGACCCCGTCCCATGGGTCACGTCCCCACCGCCTCGCCACCGGAGCACCCCTGTGTCCCCCCCCAGAACGGGTTGTTCCATAGCGAAGATTCTGCGGTGCCCCGATCAGGGCGTAAGCCGCTAGAGCCCAAGGGTTTGGCCGGGCTCGGGCGCGGCGCCGATAGTTCGCCATGGAAGAACCGACTTCTGGGGGGAGGTAAGGACCTCTCCGGCGACGACGGGGGCGGCCCGGCCCGCGCGGCTGCGGCGGGCGACGACGGGGGCGGCCCGGCCCCACGGGCTGCGGCGGACCTGCTGGTCATCGGCGGCGGGATCGTGGGGCTGACCGTGGCGCTGGAGGCGAAGCAACGGGACCGGGGGCTCCGGGTCGTCGTGCTGGAGAAGGAGGCGGAGGTGGCGCTCCATGCCAGCGGCCGGAACAGCGGCGTCCTGCACGCGGGGCTGTACTATCCGCCGGGCAGTCTCAAGGCCCGGTTCGCCCGTGACGGTTGCGCGCGTCTCACGGAGTACTGCCTGGAGCGGGGCCTGGCGATCCGTCGCTGCGGCAAGCTGATCGTCCCCACCTCGCCGGGCCAGGCCGCGGTCCTGGACGAGCTGCTCCGGCGGGGCCGTGCCAACGGCGTGGAGCTCCACGAGGTGGACCGGTCGAGCGCCCGCGAGCTGGACCCGGCCGCGCGGGTCGAGGAGCGGGCGCTGTGGGTGCCCGCCACGGCGTCGGTGGACCCTGCCGCCGTGACCCGCGCCCTGGCCGCCGACGCTCGTGCCGCCGGCGTCGAGCTCCGGACCGGCGAGGCCTTCGCGGGCTGGAAGGACGGCGTGGTCCTCACCCGGCGGGGCGGCGCCGTCGGGGCCTGGTCGGCGGGCTACGTGATCAACGCCGCCGGGGTCCATGCCGACACCGTCGCCCGGGCCTTCGGCTTCGGCGCCGGCTACCGGATCATGCCGTTCATGGGTCGCTACCTCCGGGCCACGGTGCCCGTGGCGGTGACCCGTCACATCTACCCGGTCCCGGACCTCCGCTACCCGTTCCTGGGCGTGCACTTCACGGTGGCGGTGGACGGGAGCGTGTGGATCGGGCCCACGGCCACGCCGGTGCTGGGCCGGGAGCGGTACGGCGACGCCGGCTTCGACGTCGACGCCGGCCCCGTCGCCGGCCCTGGCTTCGACGCCGACGCCGGCCCCGTCGCCGGTGACCGGCTGCGGCCGGGCGAGGCGGTGTCGGGCGCGCT
>SLCC01000105.1 GCA_007126035.1 Gemmatimonadota bacterium | reverse complement strand
GGTGGCCCGCGCTGCGTGCTGGCGATAGCGCCGGGCGAGCCGCTTCGTCTGGAACAGCGCGGCGGAGAGGCCCGTCCAGAGCGTGACCGCACCCAGAATGATCGCCATCCGCTCCCAGTCGGCACCCTGGCTGATGCGCATCATCGTGAGGTTGAACGTAGTGGCCGCCCACTCCAGAGCCCCCACGATCAGTGCGGCCTGAAGCAGTCTCGCCGCCCAGCGCCGCTTGACGAACAACAACAGCGGGAGGACCAGGCAGATTCCCACGAGCAACATGTTCCAGCCCCGTAGGAAGTGCGCCGCCAGCAGGAGGAACGAGATCACCGCCGGCACCAAGGACAAAAATGTCATTTCGATCGGCCCTTTGCCTATATTAACATAGCGATATCCCAAACCGCAACATAACAACGTGAGCGCGGGTCACAGTCGGGAGATCATTGAGCGTCGGTGACGGGGAAACGACCACGATCCGACCCGTCGCGGGCACTACGCCGCAGTCGATGGTAAGGGCGGCCGCTGTTGCCGGAGCTACTGTTTTCTCAGTCCCAGCTCCTCGGCGATATCTCGCATGGCTTCGATCACCTTCTGGATGTGCTCCGTCATGTCAGCATCCAGCAGCTGGACCCCCCGCTCCACCTCGGCGCGGTCGACGCCCCGGGCGAAGGTGGGATCCTTCATCTTCTTCTTGACGGACTTCGGAGTCCAGCGCACTGCGGGATGCAAGGCAGGAGAACGCGATCCGCCCTTCGGGTGGGGTCGCGTTTCGTCGCCGCGTCGACTGGATCCAGGATCAGGCCGGCCCAATGCCACAATGGCGCGTCACGCGCGGAGGGAGGGGGTGGCGGTACCCCCATCGCCTCGGCAAGGCGCCGTGCATCGAAGCGACGGCCCCGGGTGATACCCTCCAGCCCCAGATCCCTCATCAGGCGCTCCACCGTGCACCGGGCCACCCCGAATCCCTCTCGCTTCAGCTGCTTCCGGACCTTCTCCGCCCCGTAGACCGAAAGGTTCGCATCCCACACCCGGCTGACCTCCATCTTGAGCTGCTCGTCCTGCTGGGCCCGCAGCGACCGTCTGGAGCGATCGGCCTCACATGCCTTCCGTTGGTAGTAGGTGGACGGAGCGATCGGGAGCACCTCACAGATCGGCTCGACTCCGTACTCGGCCCTGTGGTCGTCGATGAAGGAAGTCATTTCCGCGGTCGGCGTTCGAGCTCCGCCTGGGTGAAATACGCGGACGCCTTTCGGAGAATCTCGTTCGCGCGCCGGAGCTCTCGGTTCTCACGCCCCAGCTCCTTGAGGCGCGTGCGCTCCTGGGTGGTCAGACCCGCCCGCTCCCCCGAGTCCCGCTCCGCTTGCCGGACCCACTTCCGGAGCGTCTCGGCCGTGCACCCGATCTTCTCCGAGATGGAGTTGATGGCCGCCCAATGGGAAGGATGCTCATGCTGGTGGTCCCGAACCAAACGAACTGCCCGCTCCCGGACTTCTGCTGAATACTGCTTCGGCTTGCTCATGACCCCATCCTCAAGGATTGGAGTCTCCGGCAATCCCGGGGTGATTCAAAGCCGTTCTTCCGGCGCGGAGTTCTCGGGCTCCTTCCGCAGTGTCCCCCGGGTGAAGTCTGGGGCCCAAGCGTCAAAGGCACTGATCTCGCCCTCCCCACGAGCTGGGCCATGGAGAGGCCGCCGCGGAGCGCAGTGCTGGACGCCTGGGCACCGCGACTCTGGTTTCTCGGTTTCGTGGCACTGGGGCTTCGATCCTTGTAGGCGGGCTCCGGCCGTACGCCAAGCGACGCCGTTGGCCCCCGCGCCACCGTCCGCGGGCACCGACTGCGGCTGCGGCTGGGCGTCCACGTGGGCCGACGGTGGCCGGCGTGCTCCGGTCGGAGATCGCGCTGCCGGGCTGGGCGCTGGGCCTGCCTGGCCCCGACCGGTCGCCGTCCTCGTCCTGATCGCGGTCGTTGAGCCGTTCCCCGCGCCCGTTACTTACAACCGGATACTCCTGGTGCCACCATGACAGCCATGTATGATGACTGATCCACCGTCACGGGCCAGTTCAAAGCTGCTATGTGTTGCGATCAGGTCCCGTAGTGCACCGGCGGGATTCGGAGAGGATAGTGCCGTGGTCAGTAGAGCTAGATCCCCTTCGTCCTTGCACTCACTGTGCATATCGTCACACATACCGGCCTCTGAGTCATTGTGGCAGGTCTTATCCTCTGGAGAGCCCCAACAAACGCGCTTCCCCCCGCTCACCCACTCATTCTCATCATCACCCAGGTCGAGATCCTCACCACTTTGGATGTCGCCGCCACCTCCATCCTTGCCCGAAAACTTGTGAAAGCCCACGGTAGTCCACTTCTTTCTGTACTCCACGCAGTCGCCGCAAGCTGGATCTTGCAGAACATCGGTCGAGGCAAGGGGCAGCACCGAGAGGTCAGCGACAGTGGCGCTGGGTTCGGCAGATCCATCATTCGGCACGCCGACGAACAAGACGGTCATGTAGCACGGCGTAGCAGCGTTTCACGTTGAGCCTCGGTGTTAGTGTTAGTGTGCGATTTTGACGTGCCAGACATCGAATACGACATGGCCCATATCAGCGTACCGTGCCGTATAGAGAAACGGCTGACCGCCCCCGGCAGGTCGGAGCCAGTCCAACCTGCGGCTGGCAATCACCCGCCCCGACTGGAGGTCGATCACCTCGAGATGCGAGCCGAGCACCGTGTTGAAATCCGGTTCCCGCAGATTCTCCACTGGCTTCCAGTTCGCCGCGGGCCGTTCGAGCAGAACCCAGAGATAGCGGTCGGATTCGATCCAGGCGCCGACGACATCGGGAAGCGACGGTACCCGTATCACCGCTCCGCGCGGCTGGCGAGCGTACGGCGGGAACCAGTCGACTTCACGTTCGACCGTCCATCTCCGGCGACCGTCCGGATCAAAGGCCCGAAGCCGGTATCGCCCGACATCCGAGACAAGTAGTAGAGTGTCACCGGCGAGGTGTAATCTTTGTGCAATCTGATGCCTGTGCTGCAATATTCCGTCATGATGGATGGTCGCACGCCGTGAGCCATCCGCATTGAAGATTCGAACCGTCTCCAGGTCAGTATTCGGAGCACGTCCCGCAGCAATGATCCCCGGTTGGAGCACGGCGAGATCCCACAGGTTCACACCATGGTTCCAGCTTCGGGCAGCAGTACCGTCGGAGGCCGAGAATATCGTTATCCGCCCGTTGCTGGCCACATAAAGGGAGTCGTCCGGCGACACACCAATCAGGACCTCCCCAGCGAGCTCCCCGGGGCCGCGACCCGACCGACCGATCGTTCGGGTGAATGTTCCAGTGGAATCGTACACCAGGATGACACCCGGCGTGTAGCCGTCCGCGACATAGTAGTACGATCCCGGGCCCCGGACGATCTGCGAGAACTGACGGTATAAATGCTCATCGTCGGCGGTGCCGATCGTAGCTACGTGCTCCAGCTCTATACGACATCCTTCGTATTCTGCGGCGCCGGACACCCTGATGTCGGGAGCCTGCGCGGCAACGGGCCGGACAATGAGCTGGAAAGTTAGCGCCAGCGCTGCGAGCGGTATCCGTAGCCGGGGACGCCGTGATTGACCGGGGGGAGGCAAAGCCATACGATAGGAAGCCGAAGGGAACTTTCGGTGAGCTTCGGCAAGATGGTTGTGGGGGGGGGATGTGTCAAGGGTCGTGGGGAGCACGGCCGCGGAAACGGCCGAGGTACTTCGCTTCATTGATCTCCCTTTCAATCAGCCGCCGATCAGCGCCGCACACGTGCTTGAGCGGCGAGCAAACCTATTTACGCAATAGCCAGCGGTCGAATAGCAGTCTGTCAGGCGCAGGCCCAGGAGCGAAAGTCGGACTCGCCCACCCGCGACGGTTCTCGCGACAGAAACATGTCGCGGACACCGTCGCGGCCACTCCGGCGCACTCGTCAATGTCCGCGGCACCGTCACCGGATCCTACCCCTTTCTGAGCCCCAGCTCATCCCCGATTTCCCGCATGGCTGCTATCACATTGGCGATGTGTTGGTCCAGATCGAGGCCGATCATCTCGCCACTGGTCCGGACACTTTCGCGGTCAACGCCAGCAGCGAAAGCGGAGTCGCGCATCTTCTTCTTGACCGACTTGGGCTTCAAGTCATCGATCCCGTTGGGCCTGACCAGCGCCGTGGCGGTGATGAGGCCGGTGATCTCGTCACAGGCCACCAGCGTCCGGTCCAGCGGGCTCTCCGGCTCCACGCCGGTGAATTCACTCCGATGGGCCAGGATGGCGTGGACCACCTCCTCCGGGTAGCCCCGCTCCCTGAGCGCTTCGACCGCCCGGAGCGGATGTTCTTCCGGATGCTTCTCCCAGTCCAGGTCGTGGAGCAGGCCGGCCAGGCCCCACAACTCCTCGTCCTCCCCGGCTTCCCGGGCGTAGCGGCGCACCGCCGCCTCCACGGAAAGCATGTGCTTACGCAGGTTCTGGTTGTCCACCCACTCGTGCAACAGCGCCAGCGCCTCGTCCCGACTCGGCATGAATTATCTCCTCGGTTTCTTCGCCAGACCTCCTGGAATCGAGTGAATAATGGACGATGGTAGAGTTGGTGGCAAAGGGGAAGGTCATCGAATTTCGAACTGCAGGGTCCCCGCAGGATCCCTATCGGTCTCTGTTGGCAGGAAGGGTTGGTGGCCTCGGCCCTGGATTCGGCCCTGGATTTGGCCCTGGCCCCGTCGCCCTGGGCGCGAGCACCCACACTTGCTGTTGACAGAGACCGATATGGCCGCGGGCCAGGCCCATCAAGGTCGTGACTCGCTTCGATACAGCGCGGACCAGTGCCTCAGGTCTCGTCCCTGGTCCGCGCCCCATCCGCACGTTCCTTGCACCCGCAGTTCGGTCCCCTAACGCAACACTACCTACGGAGACCCGAGCATGAGTCAGCACGACCTGAGCGGCAAGAGAGTGGCGATCCTGGCGGCCCACGGTTTCGAGCAGGTGGAGCTAACCGAGCCACGGAAGGCGCTGGAAGAGGCGGGCGCGGACACGCGCATCGTGTCGCCTGCGGACGGGAAGGTGAAGGGCTGGCAGAAGGACCACTGGGGCGACGAGCTTGACGTAGACGTACCACTCGATCAGGCCAGCCCCGACGATTTCGACGCCCTGGTCATACCAGGCGGCCAGATGAACCCGGACTTCCTTCGTGCCAACGAGAAAGCCGTGTCCTTCACACGGGCCTTCGTGGACGCGGGCAAGCCCGTGGCCGCCATCTGTCACGGCCCCTGGGTCCTGGTCGAGGCGGGAGTGGTCAACGGCAGACGGATGACGTCGTACCACTCCATCCGCACCGACATGAAGAACGCCGGCGCCCAATGGGTCGACGAGGAGGTGGTGGTGGACCAGGGCATCGTCACCAGCCGGAACCCGGGAGACATACCAGCATTCAACAGCAAGGTCATCGAGGAGATCGCCGAAGGACGGCACGAGCGGTAGGGAGCAGCGGACTGCGAGCTGGGAGCATCGAGCTGGGAGCATCGAGCTGGGAGCATCGAGCTG